>JAUZPI010000135.1 GCA_030706015.1 Bacillota bacterium | reverse complement strand
TCAGCTAGGGCTTATTAAAGTGCGCAATTTTTTATTTATAGAGTATATCGTATCTTAAATCACTATACAAATTTCCACAAAACGTTAAAAGGAGGCTGCCGCCTCAGCATATTTTTTATGCTAATGCGACAGCCCCTTTTTACTTATTTATAGATTATTCTTTATTTTTACTAATATGTTTAAGCTATAAATTCTGCAGCTGTTTTTCCAGCGTTAATTGCAGCCATTTTTTCGTTGTCACTATAAAAGCTAATTCTAAGTGGAAGAGATACTTCATTTGCACCTGTAGCTTTTATGATTCTAGCAGAATCAAGCAGCTCTATGTTACTTTGTCTTAAATAATCATTTATTATCTCTATAGCCTCACCGCTCCAGCCATAGGAGCCAAAAGCAAAACCGTATTTGCCTGAAAGGTCCATAGAAACTATTTCCTTGATATAGTCTTCAATATTTCCTATCATATCACCATATCTTGTGGAGCTTCCTATGGCAATCATGTCACTTTCCGCTGCCATTTCTTTTACTGTATCTATTGAGGAACTTTTCACATTTACTATTCTAGTCTCTATTCCTGAATCTGTAAGCCCTTCATAAATATCATTTGCAAGCTTTCCAGTGTTGCCAGTCATGGAACTAAAAAGAATAAGCGCTTTTTTACCGTAAGTATCTTTTAAACTCATCTCCTCATATAGATCAATAAACATTTTAGCATTGTCTCTTAATATAAAACCGTGGGAAGGTGCAATTGTGTTTATTTCTATGTCTTTTAATTTATCAAGCATTTCTCTTACATAGGTTCTATGAGGCCCCATAATAAGCTGATAATAAACCTTGAAATCTTGGGTTATATCCTCTTTTGCAAGATCGTTGAATAATTCGTAAGCTGCAATATGAGTGCTGAATATATCGCAAGGGTATAGTATTTTATCCTCAACACTGTAGGTTATCATAGTTTCTTCTGTATGAAGATATGGAGTTTCGAAAAATTTAAGAGTTTTTCCACCTATGTCTAAGGTATCACCATCTTTTACAATAAGATATTCTCTATTGTGCAGCTTAAACATGCCGTTTAACAGTTCCTTGGCCTTTTCAGTAGTAACAATAACTGCATTTTTTGCTTTATTCATTAATGCTGGAAGTGCGCCTGCATGGTCAGGCTCCACATGATTTATTACCACGTATTTTAATAAGTTTAAATCAAAACCCTCTGATAGCTTTTTTACAAATTCTCCACCAAAAGCAATATCTACAGTATCTATTAATGTAGGCTTCTCAGTCTCCAAAAGGTAAGAATTATAGGTTGTTCCTTTTTCTAATATCAATCTGTGGAAAGGTACAGGTCTGTCGTCTAACTTACCAACCCAGAAGGATTTTTCAGCTATTTCTATTTTATTATTCATCATTATCTCTCCTTTAATTACTAATTTTGTGCTTTGTTAATGACTTGATTATAGGATGAATGGAGTATTTAAACTATGATATCAATCAATCTAGAATTTGATTTGAATCACAGAAAGATTCAGGAGACCAGGATATAATGAAATGCATTCCAATAGAAAAGATTAAGGCTGAGTTTATAAAAAGAGGATACAGTATAAATTAAATTTCTGTAACAAATGTTACAGTTAATATCTAGTTATGATGTTATGATAATATTGAATAACTGAAAGCTGTTAAGGCATGCTGCGCGGCTGATTATTAATATAATTGTATATTTGCTGCCTGAAGGTACGATTTAAGATGGAATGTTTTGTCAGCGATTTGGAAGGAGATTTATTATGTTTTTATGGAAAGAAGAATATGAACTTGGAATAGAGAAGATTGACAATGAGCATCAAAAGCTTTTCGAAATAGCAAATAAGGGATACGAACTTTTAAAGAATGATTTTTACGTGGACAAGTATGACAGAATAATGGATATAATAGTTGAATTAAAAGATTATGCCCAATTTCATTTTTCTGCAGAGGAAGAATACCTTGCAAGTATCGGATACAAAAAACTATTTACACATAAAATACAGCACGACTATTTCATGCAAAAGATCAGTAATGTTAATATTAAGGAAATTGACAACAACCAAGATAAATATATACAAGATATTTTGGACTTTATTGTTACTTGGATTAAAGAACACATATTAGAAAAGGACAGAGAATACGTAGAACAGAATTAATGTCTCAACTTAGGGTAAAGTATAAACAAAGATAAATCAATTGGAGGGAAAAATTATGGAGAATATATTTAGTCTAAATCAAAAAATAGGAGATATAGTTGTTAAATTTCCAAGAGCTATGGAAATACTTAAAAAATATAAAATAGACTTTTGCTGCGGAGGGGATAGACCCTTAGAGGAAGCAGTAAAGGAACAAAATCTTAACGGGCAAGAAATAATAACTGAAATAAATGAAGACTATAATAAGTATGTAATGGAAGAAATTAAGGATAGAGACTGGAGTACTGAGCCATATTCCAAGCTAATTGAATATGTGGTAAATACTCATCATGCCTATTTAAATGAAACCTTACCGCGTTTAAGTGAACTTACAACAAAAATATTAAGAGTACACGGAGCAAATCATTCTGAGCTTGCCAAGGTTCATAAGCTTTTGCATAATTTAAAGATGGAAATGGAACAGCATCTTATAAAGGAAGAGGAAAGTGTATTTCCACTTATAGTTGAATATGAAACCACAGGGGATAAAGAAACACTTAAGAATGCAGTAGAAAAAATTATAGAATTAGAAGAAGAACATGAGGGTGCAGGTTCCATACTAAAAGAATTGAGAGAGATTACAAAAAATTATGAGCTTCCTCAAGATGCGTGCAACAGCTATAAAATGACTTACAAACTTCTTGAGGATGTGGAGGATGATACCTTCAGACACATTCATCTTGAAAACAATATAATGTTTCCAAGGCTTATTGAGGAATCAAAGAGAATATAAATAATGAAGAGGATGCTAGGTCTGAAAACTTGGCATCCTCTTGTTTTAAACATCCTCCGCTATATCACCCATAGCTTTTTCAAACTGGCTGTTGTATAAATTAGCATATACACCGCCAGCTGCAAGCAGCTCTTCGTGGTTTCCCTGCTCTACAATGTCGCCGTGGCTCATAACAAGTATTAAATCAGCGTCTTTTATTGTAGAAAGACGGTGAGCTATTATAAAGCTGGTACGATTTTGCATTAGGTTATTCATAGCCTTTTGAATCTGCACTTCTGTACGGGTATCAACGGAGCTGGTGGCTTCATCCAGGATTAATATTTTAGGATTTGACAGAATAGCTCTTGCAATGGTTAATAGCTGTTTCTGTCCTTGAGATACATTTGAGGCTTCTTCGTTAAGCACCATATTATAGCCATCAGGAAGGGTATGCACAAAGCTGTCTACATGAGCTGCCTTTGCAGCCTGCTTTACCTCATCATCGCTGGCACCCAGTCTTCCATATCTTATGTTTTCCATTATAGAACCGTTATACAACCAAGTATCCTGAAGTACCATTCCAAACATGGAACGCAAATCTCCACGCCTAAACTCTCTTATATCATGACCATCAACCAATATGGCACCTTCATTTACATCATAAAAACGCATAAGTAGCTTAACCATGGTAGTTTTACCGGCACCAGTAGGCCCAACAATGGCAACCCTTTGACCTTCTTTAACACTGGTGGAGAAGTCATTTATTATTATATTGTTAGGATTGTAGCCAAAGTGAACATCTTTGAACTCTACATTTCCATTAACAGTTTCAGGATTTACTGGATTAGTTACATCAGCAACTTCTTCTTCCTCTGATAGAAATTCAAATACACGCTCAGCTGAAGCGGCAGTCTGCTGAAGTATATTGGATATATTAGCAATTTGGGAAATAGGCTGAGTAAATTGACGTACATATTGTATAAAAGCTTGAATATCACCCACAGAAATAGTTCCTTTTGCTGCCAGATATCCTCCCATAATACATACACCAACATATCCAAGATTACCTACAAAGTTCATAAGAGGCATCATTATACTGGTTAAAAACTGTGACTTCCAGGCTGAACCAAAAAGCTGATTATTTAATTTATCAAACTTTTCAACACTTTTCTTTTCTCCGTTAAAGGCCTTTATAACTATATGTGCACTGTACATTTCTTCAACGTGACCATTAACATTTCCCAGGAAATTCTGCTGCTCTTTAAAAAATCTTTGAGAATTCTTTACAATAACCATAATAAGCAAAAAGGATAGTGGAATCATAATCAGTGCCACGAGGGTCAGCTGCCAGCTTATTGTAAGCATCATTATAAGTACGCCCACTACGGTGGTCACAGAGGTTATTATCTGACTTAAGCTCTGATTAAGGGTCTGGCTTAAGGTATCAACGTCATTTGTAATACGGGACAATACCTCACCGTGATTTGTACCGTCAAAATATCTAAGAGGCATTCTATTAATCTTTTCTGACAGTTCTTTTCTCATATTGTAGCTTACCTTCATAGATACACTGGACATAATCCAGCCTTGAATATAGGAAAAGAGAGCACTTAGCACATACAAGGCTATAAGTATAAAGATTATATTTCGTATATAAGTAAAGTCTATATTGCCTGTGCCAGCAATCTTAGCTAGTATTCCTTCGAACAGTTTAGTTGTTGCTTTCCCCAAAATCTTAGGTCCTGCAACACTTAAACCGGCGCTGACAGCTGCAAGAATGAAAACAAAAATTATTGATATTCTATATACTCTCAGATAGGTGGTTAGCTTTTTCATGGTGCCGCTAAAATCACGGGCTTTTTCACCCTTCATCATAGCCATAGGACCGCCCTGAGGACGCATTCTTCCGCCCTTAGAGCCTGAGGGCTTATTATTTTCACTCATCCTAATTCCTCCTTTACTAAATAATATATATAGTTATATTTCACTAAATATATGTTTTCCTAAATCAAACATAATATTTGCTGTGTTTTCTTTGTGTACATTCGAAGGCATGTAAATCTTGTAGAATTTAGGATTGCTAAAGAATAATATAGTCTTTCCTGCGCAGCTAAATTAAAAGAGGTGAGATTTAGACAGCAATTAATAAAACCATGCATAGAAAGAATTTAAACTTCCTTTTATGCATGGTTCTAATATTATTTAGAGCTTTTATTCATTATTAGATATATTAATTGTTTTTTAACCATTCCATTGCCATATTGGTATAAAGAGCGGCACCTATATATATATTGTTTTCATCAAACAATGCTTTTGGATGATGTTGAGGATAACTATATCCATCTTGAGGTGAACCTGCAGACAATATCACCATTAAACTTGGAACCAGTTCACTAACAAACCCAAAGTCTTCTGATGCTGAAGTTTTTTCGTCCATATTAACAACTCGATATGGGGCTAGAAGCGAATTAGAATATTTAACAAACTGTTCAACAAGACTTTTATCATTAATAACACTTGGACATCCAGTGTTATGTTCCACAGCTGCGGATGCCCTAAGAGTTGAAGCAATACCCATTGAAATTTCATGAATACGGTTTTTAATAAATTCCCTGCTTTCCTTACAATAAGTTCTTATAGTACCAGATAAAAACGCTGTATCAGGGATAACATTTGCAGCATTTCCCCCATGAATTTGACACACTGTAAGTGCTACATTATCAGCAGGAGCAACCTCCCTTGAATTAATAGATTGAAGTGCTAAATGAATATGAGAAATTACATTTAAAGGATCCACCGTTGTATGTGGCATTGCTCCATGGCCACCTTTTCCATGAACTTTAACTGTAAACCTATCAGAAGCTGCAGATGCTGCTCCAGAAGGTAAAACCAAGACTGTTCCAGATGGAATAGGCATTCCTGTAATGACATGAATCATCATAGCGGCATCAACTTTTGGGTTTTCAAGAACTCCAGCTTCAATCATATTTTTTGCTCCAGCAAGTGTTTCCTCACCAGGTTGAAACATCAATTTAATTTGACCCTCTATTTCATCTTCATGTTTCTTTAATAATTCGGCAGCACCAAGCAGCATGGAAGTATGCATATCATGTCCACATGCGTGCATACTATTATTTCTTGATTTAAATGAAACATCAGTCTCCTCAACAATTGGAAGAGCATCCATATCTGCACGCAGCATGAAGGTCTTTCCTGGTTTTTTACCACCTACTATTGCAACAACTTCGGATTGGCATATTTCCTTTGGGTCATATCCCATTTCTTTCAGTCTATCTATCACATATTTTGTGGTTAATGGCAAATTAACATTGATTTCCGCATTCTCATGAAGGTATCTTCGGTGCATTACTATAGTGCTTTGAAGTTTTTTTGCTTCTTCTAATAAATTTTCCATAATGTCTCTCCTTATATGATTTGTGTATTTCAAGAAAGCCAATGGCTAAGGGTGTAATAAATCCTGCTAGTTGAGTTCCGGTGTTAATTATACTAGCTTGTTTATTTAAACCCCCTACAATAAAATATTTCTTTAAGCTGCTTTTTAATTTAGGACTTTACTTTTAAACTAATTATTGGAATTATATCATAATCCCTTTTTAAGTACAATATTAATAAAAAAAGGAAGGGAGATTACAAAGTCTCCCTTTAAACTGATATTTATTTAACAATGCAGCTATGATAAATTAAATAATGAGGGTTCTTTACAATAAGCATATTAAGCAGAAAGGATACAGGAGTCATAATAAATGCTACTAGGGTCAGCTGCCAGCTTATTGTAAGCATCATTATAAGTACTTTAATCATAGCCATAGGACCGCCCTAAGGACGCATTCTTCCACCCCTAGAGCATGAGGGCTTATTATTTTCGCTCATCCTAACTCCTCCTTTGAAAGCTGTGATAAAGCAATTTCCTTATAGGTTTCGCAGGTCTCCATAAGCTGCTTATGAGAGCCTGTTCCCACAATTCTGCCTTCATCGAGAACTATTATTTGTTCAGCATCCTTGATAGTGGCAATACGCTGTGCCACAATGATAACTGTAGTGAAACCAGTCTTAGCCTTCAGTGCTTTTCTTAAGGCTGCATCAGTTTTATAGTCCAAGGCTGAAAAGCTGTCATCAAATATAAATATTTCAGGTTTCTTTATAAGGGCACGGGCAATGGATATTCTCTGCTTCTGTCCTCCAGAAACATTGGTTCCGCCTTGGGAAATTTCTGTTTTAAATTTATCAGGTTTTTCATTTATAAATTCCATAGCCTGAGCTATATCTGAAGCTTCCTTTATGTCCTCATCATTTGCATTTTCCTTTGCATATTTAAGGTTAGATTCTATAGTACCACTGAATAAATTACCCTTCTGTGGAACATAACCAATCTTATCCCTTAAATCGTACTGAGTCACCTCACGTACCTCCGCACCATCCACAAGCAGCTGGCCGCCCGTTATATCATAGAACCTTGGTATAAGGCTGATAAGAGTGGTCTTACCTGAACCAGTAGCTCCAATAATGGCTGTAGTCTGGCCAGGCAAAGCTTTAAAGCTGATATCTTTTAGTATATATTCTTCTGCTCCGGGATATTTAAAGGATACATTGTTAAACTCTACAACACCCTTTAAATTTGGGTCAAAGCTTTTTGGTGACTTTGGATCATTAATTGCAATATCAGTTTCCAAAACCTCTGCTATACGCTGACCTGCCACAGAAGCTCTAGGTATTAATATAAACATAAACGACAGCATGAGAAAGGCAAATAAAATCTGCATAGCATACTGCATAAATGCCATCATATCTCCAACCTGCATACTGGAATTTGCAATCTGATGAGCACCTACCCACACAATAAGCACAGTTACCCCATTCATAATAAACATCATAAAAGGGAACAAAACTACCATTACACGGTTTACGAAAAGACTAACATCCGTAAGGTCCTTATTTGCCTTATCGAACCTTGCCTCCTCAAATTCTTGAGTGTTAAAGGCTCTTATTACCATCATACCCGAAAGATTTTCCCTGGTAACCAGGTTCAATCTGTCCACAAGGGTTTGTATAACCCTGAATTTAGGCATAGCAACCACGATTACAGCAATTATAATTATTAAAAGTGCTGCCACTGCTAAGGCTATAGTCCAGGACATAGAGGAACTTCTAGCCATAGCCTTAATAACACCACCGATACCTATGATAGGTGCGTAGAATATCATTCTTATCATAATAACCATTAGTGTCTGAATCTGAGTAATATCATTAGTAGTCCTAGTTATAAGAGAAGCAGTGGAGAACTTATCCATCTCGCTGTTTGAAAAGCTTTGTACCTTGGTAAATATCCTGCTTCTCAAATTTCTTGCAAGACCAGCAGCCGTTCTAGAGGCAAAATAACCTACAATTACAATACAAACAGCGCTTAAGAGTGATATAAGAATCATATAAATACCCATATTAATAATATATCTGCTCTGTATACTATCTGTATTCATACCTAAGGCTTTGTATTCAGCTTTTACTGAACTGGCAGCAGCCTGAACAATCATTTTGTCTCCAAGAGCTGAAAATTTCTTTGAACCCTGCTCCACCATGGAGGCACGCTGGCTGTCAGGCAGCCTTGCAAGCAGTGCGAATAAATCCGTGCTGGCAGGAATAGCTCTACCATTAAAATTAATAGTTCCTCCCTTAGCAGCAGCTTTCATCTTGTCA
The DNA here is from genome assembly GCA_030706015.1 of Bacillota bacterium. Taxonomy (GTDB): domain Bacteria; phylum Bacillota; class Clostridia; order Clostridiales; family Clostridiaceae; genus JAUZPI01. The sequence continues at coordinate 504 of JAUZPI010000135.1, read as the reverse complement.
ATTCCCGAAACTGTAAGAAAAGCCTTGCCCATAATAGGATTCAATCTATCTATTTCAGCCTGATCGATATTTTTAAGAATATAAATAGGCTCACTAGTAAGAATAGGGAAGCGTTCACGGAACCTGTCGTAATCCGTATGGGATTTATCAATTAAAATATAATCATTCATAATCCTATCCTTATCACTACCAAATATAAATAGGGTAAGTTTATCCATCTGACTTTTTCTAAGAGCCTCAGGTGCTGCATTTTGAACCCCGCCCTGCTGTATGCCTACATTAACAATGTTAGACATATAATCCGGCAGCGCCAGGTCGCACATTGCCTGCACAAATAACAGTGCAATGGCAGCAATAATTAGTCCAATAAAAGGTTTTAAGTACTTCGCCAATCTCATCATTGGTGCATCAACTCCTTTGCAAAAATTTACGTATAGATATATTTCAATAAATATATGTTTTCCTAAATCAGACATAATATTTCATAGCTATACCTTCAAAAGC
>JAUZPI010000134.1 GCA_030706015.1 Bacillota bacterium | reverse complement strand
CAACTTCAAAGAGAGTTAGAGGAAATAAAAAAGGAGAGGGATTATCTGAAAGGAGTTTTAAGTAATATACTCGCAGAAAGTAGCAAAGTAGTAAGTCTTGTAAATAGATAAAGCTTTTTAAAATTTGTAGGACAAGCACTGACTTAACAACGTATCCCGCCAGTGTCTAAGGGAATGTATAGGAAGCTCCAGCAAAAGCCTGCTGGTTCTAAAGGAAAGAAGTAAAAGGAGGGATTATTATTAATAATTTGATAAACATTACAGACAATGACGGAGTTCTAACCACTAGCAGTAAAGAAGTCGCTCTTAACTTTGGTAAAGAGCATGGTAAGGTGCTAAGAAGTGTTGAAAATATAATGCTTAATGAGCCAAGCCAAAATTGGCTTCGCTATTTTATACCTAATGAATACACAGATTTACAAGGCAAACCTAGAAAGGAATACTTATTAACCAGGGATGGATTCGCCTTGATAGTTATGGGATTCACAGGGGCAAAAGCACTTCAGTGGAAGTTGAAATACATAGATGCTTTTAACCAAATGGAGGAAGCTTTAAAAAGCGCCAAGTACACTATAGACCCTGCTCAGCTTCAATGTATTAAAGAAGTTAATAAGACACTAAGATTTATACAAGATAAGAGCCTTAGGGACAATATAGCAAGACAAGTACTAGCTGAGATGCATGACATAGAAATACCTATAAGTAATACTAGTACAAGCAGAGCAATCAAGATTGATGAATCAGTTGTAGATTTTATCAATGCCCAGTGTGAACGCTCTGAGGGAGCTAATGCAAAGATAAATGTCTTTCATGAATGTTATGTATTCTGGTGTAAGTTAAACAAATTAAAGCCACTGACTAAAGTGTGTTTTGGTAGACATATGAGACTTCTGGGGTTTGAACAGGAGCACAGACACGTAGGCAGACTTTGGAAGGGCATAAAAATCAATAGTTAATAATGGGAGGTAAGGGTAATGAAGCATGGTAAGAGATTAACAAGGGCAGAGAAATTGATTTTAAAGAAATAAGGTCACAATCCTAAGGATTATTTAAGAATCAAGAAGCTGGCTGACTGCATAGTGTTTGTACACAGGACAAAGAATACAGAGCTACCAATCTATTATTAAGGGAGTGAGTTTATGAGTGAATTAGTTAAAGCACTGCAGCAGAGAATCAAAGAACTAGAAGAATCATGTCAAAACCTTGCAGAGATTGAAACAAATCTCCATGAGAGAATAAGAAAACTGCAGGATGAAACTAACCATTGGATGGCAAGATGCGAAGAGTTAGAAACTATGTATGGATGTAATGAGGGGTGATATTTTGAAAAAGCAACTTAGATTTACAGGAGGTATTGAAGAACTTAGTTTTGAGGAAGTTCTTAAAAAGTTTGAAATATATAGAACTAAGACAAAGTATGAATGGAGTAGAATTTTGTGGCTAGATGTTGATGATGCAGGTCAGCTAATTGATATAGAAATATGGAAAGCTTATCGCGATTACAATATCAGTCTAAACACTAATTTTATAACAACTGTATATAAATATGTAGATCAGAAGCAACGTAACTTATGGAAAAGTTCGCAAGTAGCAAGTCGAAAGAATGAGTTTGGAGATGATGTTTATTTAGATACCAAGTTAAGTGATGATGAAGATGATTACTACAAACTTGCAAAAGATGGTGAATTTGAGGATGGCTTAATTTCTTTAATTGAGATTAATAACATACTTGAAAGGTACAAGCCTAATAAGAAATTGACTGTTCAGATGCTGTTGCAAGGGTATCAAATAAAGGAAATTAGACAAGTAGTAAACCTTAGCCATACAACAATTTTAAAGTATAAAAATGAGTTTGTTAGAGCATTGGAGGTGTAATTAAATGATAAGAAAGTTATTAGAAAGTCTCAATTTAAAATTAACTGATGAAGAATTTAAGTCAGTAATGATTATAGTTACTGATGATATCAAATTCAATAGGATCAACTTTAAAAAGAAAACAAGCTTTTTAGATATGTTTTCTATCACACTAAGAGCAGTTGACACGGTAAGAAATTGTGCATAAAAAAAGAGTTCCCGAAGGAACCAATAAAAATTCGCTAAGAACATTATATATAGAAAAACGAAAAAAAGCAAATGGAGGAATTAAAGAGTGAGTGAAGCTAAGATGAATATATACCAAAAGAGACAAACGTGTATAGTTGGACTTCAAAAATCTAAGTTAAAAATGACTGGTGAAAATAAGTTTTCCAATTATAAGTACTATGAGCTTGGAGATTTTTTACCGCAGCTTAATGAATTAATGAAAAATAATAACCTTGCTGCAGTTTTCCAATACACCAATGAGGAAGCCACATTAACTTTAATAGACACTGAAAACATTGAAGATAAGATTATATTTTCAACTCCTGTAGAGGTTACGCAGCTTAAAGGTTGTAATGGAATGCAGAATATAGGTGGTACCCAAACCTTCGCCAGAAGATATCTTTATATAATGGCCTTTGAAATATCCGAGACAGATGTAATCAATAATGGCGAACCTGATGAAGATGCAGAGCTTCGAAGAAAGAAGATTGACGAGACTAAGGTTAAGATCATAAAGGACTTAATTCAAAAGTCGCATAGTGATGAAGCTGCATTTTGTAAATGGGCTAGGGTAAAGAGTGTTGAGGATATCACCAATGGAAAGTTCAATTTGTGCGTGGAAACGCTAGATAAAGCAGTTGAAAAGTACCAAAAAGAGAATGGTGCGAGTGAAATAGAGGGGGCGATTTAGAATGCTTGAACTAGAGTTAAATAAGCAACTCCCTATTATCAGTATGAATTATGAAGATCTTAAGGCTTCGGTATCTGAGACAATGGAAAAATTTAAACATATTGTTGTTACTGAGGATAACCTCAGAGATTCTAAAGATACCCTTAGAACATTATCAAAAATGAGAAATGAAATTGATAGGCATAGAAAGGATGTAAAGCAGGAATTATTAGCACCTATAACAAGCTTTGAAATGAAATGTAAAGTTCTAATGGATTTAATAAAGGAAGCCGAGGATCCAATAAAGTCAGGAATAAAAGTCTTTGATGATAAAAAGAAGGAAGAAAAGAGACAAGTAGCACTTAAGCTAATCTCTGAGGTCGTAGAATCGCTAGGATTGGAGGAGAAGTATGCCAAACGACTAAATTGTTTAGATAACTATATGAACCTAACAGCGAAGCCTAGCGCCGTTAAAAAGGATATTGAGCAGAGAGCTTTCCTTCTATTGCAAGAACAGACTAAGGAGCAAGAGCTTTTAGAAATTATTAAAGATGCTATTGAGAACGCAAATGAAACTATTAATACAACATTAAAGCTAGATGACTTTGGGAATTTAATAAGCATGAACATACCTACCAGTAAGATTATCCAAGAGATTAATAAGAGGGCGGAACTGATTAGAGAAGCAGAAAAACCCAAAGAAGTTATTACTACTACAATTGAAAATTCTAAAAAGGATGTGCTAGAACCTCAGGAGCCTATAAATGATTCAGGGAAAATCTTTTATGTAGAAATGCATGTTAAAGGTAATAAAGAGGCTATAGCCAAGTTAGGACAATTTCTAAAGGACAACAATTACCAATATGAAAAATTAAGGACTGGAGTTGTCGATTATGAATGATAGTATTTGTACGTCTATATCTGTAAACCTTAATGAAAAAGCTGATGTAAAACTTTCAGAAGAAAGGGAAGCAATAGGAGAGAAATATAGGAGTTTAAGTATTGGCCTATATATAAGTATACATGGTCCTACAGAGATATTTGAAAAACTGTTCAGTATTTTGGACAAGACATTGCACGACACAACCTATTTTGAGTTAGATACAGAGAAATTGAGGCTCGAAACTAAGCTAGAGACAGTTGAAGAAGAAAATGAGCAGCTTAGAGAAATTATAGAGCAAAGGAGACGGATTTAAATGCGAGACAAGAAAGAGGTTAGAGAAAGAATTATAAGTATTTTAAGTAATTCAAATAGAAATGGAATGGATAGAGTAATCAAGTATTTAGAGGAAAGCGATTTTTTCGTTGCTCCTGCATCCACAAGATTTCACGGGAACTTCGAAGGAGGATTGGTAGAACACAGCCTTAATGTCTATGAACTATTTAAAAGAAAGAATATAGAATATGATTTTGGATTGAGTGAGGATGCAGTAGCTATAGTGGGACTATTACATGATGTATGTAAAATTGATTTTTACACTACTTACACTAAAAATGTAAACATTGCAGGAGCAGGAGAAAAGCCAGTATGGAGGAAGATGCCTGCATATGGTGTTAAGGATAATTTCCCAGCAGGACATGGAGAAAAGAGCGTGTTTATACTTCAAAGATTAATTCCATTAACAAAAGAAGAGGCCTTGATAATAAGATGGCATATGGGAGGTTACGAGCCTAAAGAAAATTATAATTACATCAGTGAAACTTGGAATATGTATAAGGCAGGAGTAGCCCTTCATACGGCTGATTTGGAGGCTGGATATATCTTAGAGGAACACTTTGAGCCGGGAGAAGATAAAAATCAACTTAAGTTTTTATAAGGAAGTGAAGTAGTTGAATAAGATACAACTTGTTGGAAGGTTAGCCAAGGACCCAGACCTAAGGTTTACACCAGGGAATGGCACAGCTGTAGCTAAATTTACTTTAGCAGTAAATAGACCTAGACTAGATAAGAATAAGCCCCAGGAAGCTGATTTCATAAACTGCGTATGCTTCGGCAAGAGAGCAGAGGCAGTAGCGAATTATGTTCAGAAAGGTCATTTATTCGGTGTTAGTGGAAGGCTGCAGGTAAGTAAATATGTAGACAAGACCAATGAAAATAGATGGAGCACTGATGTTGTGGTGGAGGACTTTGATTTTCTACAGGGGAGAGATAATAATAATTCAAATAACTCAGGTTCTTCATTTCAATCACATCAATCATACGAATTTGGTGAAGACATAACTCCAATAAATGATGGAGACATACCGTTCTAAGAATAAAGGAGGAATTAACTATGCTGGAAAAGGCAATTAGTAAGATAAAGTCTGAAATAAATCAAAATAAAACCAATCTTTACGTGCAAGTTGTTGGAGACTTCCTTCTTCAACAACTTGAAAGAAATCCGGAAGCAGCTGAAAAGATATTGGATAACAAGAAGTCAATATTAAAGAGTCTTGATGAAATGAAAAAAGCTGCAGAAAAAAAGAGAGCAGGAAATTGTGCTGTATTAACAGATGAAGAAGGATTTGAAATAGTTCTTAAGTACTTTGAGATTAAACTAAATCCTATTAAATCTAACAAGGCACCGGAAACTAATAAACCAGATATAAAAACAAGCTCTAATAGTGAATTTGATATAGATCTTGACGATTTGCTCAAGGAGGTGTGATTAAATGCTTGAAGATATGAAAGATGAAGAGTTAGAGCATTTTCCTAAAGGCATAAGTGACGATATTGAGAAATATGCAACAGATTATATGCTCAAATTTAGCAGATATATATTCACCCATAGACAAGGGAAGCAGCAATACGGTTATTGCACTCACTGCCACAGTGAGTTTAAAACAGAAGGATTAAGACACAATGAAGAAACTGTGTGTCCTGATTGTAAAAGCAAGTGTAAAGTCAAGGCAAGTGGCAGAGGGAGAAAAACGCTTTATGATGAGGCATATTTTGTTTACTATGAGAAGTCTGTTAAGAATCCAAATGCAATTATAGCCCGTGGAATTTATGCAATCCGAAACTATACTGGAGACTATCATCATATAAAAACAAAATGTTCAGTTGAGTATTACTATTTATTTGAAATAGGCAATAGTGTAATGTTCAGGAAACACCACTGGCCTTCTATGAGGTTTGTAAAAGGTAAAGTGCACTCCAATTTTGATTTATGGGACCATGGAAATATAGTAATAGGATATTGTAGAGACAGCATTAGAAAAGCAACAAAAGATACACCTTTTAGATATAGTACTTGGGAAAGTTATGATCATAAAGATATGACAGAGTTCTTCGATTTATATGCAAAATATCCAAAGATCGAGTATTTAACCAAGGAAGGTTTTAAATCCATAGTTGAGAAGAAACTGGATGGTTATCCCACATATAGGGCAGTTAATTGGAGAGGCAAGACCATATTCAAAATATTAAAAATAGATAAGCAAGATTTAAAAGAGTTAAAATCGCAGAAAGTAAAACTTACTTTTGATTTTCTAAAAGTCTTTCAGGATGCAAAAAAACATAAATGGAACTTATCGACTGAGGAAGTTGTGCGAGTGGTTAATAAACACGGGCACTATTATGACACATTTGTTAAACTTACTGAATTGACTTCTATGAAGAAACTTCTTAATTATTTTTCAAAACAATACAAGGATTACAATGGAACCAAGAAAAATAGAAATTACTATTCTGAAGATAGTGTATTGCTTACCTACAAGGATTATATTGCAGATTGTAAGAAGCTTAATATGAATATTAAAGATGAACATGTATTATTTCCAAAAGATTTATATAGCGCCCATCAAAACACACTTATTCAAGTAAAGATTAATGAGGACGGAAATAAGAAATATGATCAGAGAATTGAGGATAGAGTTAAAGAACTACAGAATTATGTTTTCCAATACAATGAACTTCAAATAAGGCCGGCAGTAAGCTCTAAGGAACTGGTTATAGAGGGAACAATCCTTCATCATTGCGTGGCTGCTCACTATACAGAATCATACGCAAATGGCAAGACAACCATATTCTTAATAAGAAAAGTTGCTGAGCCAGATAAACCCTACTTCACAATGGAAATGAAGGATAATAAGATAATCCAAGTACGTGGACTTAGAAACTGCAATCCTGGTAAGGATGTATCTGAGTTTGTTGAGGCCTTTAAAGCTACTAAGCTACAAATAAAGAAGTCAAAGGCTAAAATAGCAGTGCCGGCATAAGGAAGGAGAGAATTAAAGTGAATGAAATTCAAAGCATAGATACACTTACAGCAGAGATACTTATTTTGAAGCAGCAGACTGCTCAAAATATCATTGAGATAGGCAAGAGATTAATTACTGTAAAGGAAAGTTTACCTCATGGAGAATGGGGAAACTGGCTCAGGGATAAAGTTGATTTTGCTGATAGAACAGCAAGACAATTCATGAAAGTTGCACAAGAGTTCGATAATAGTGAAATCGGCATGCGTTTGCCAATTTCAAAAGTTTATGCGTTACTAGATTTGCCATCAGAAGAAAGAGAAAATTTTGTCAAAGAAAATCCTGTTGATGAAATGACAACTAGGGAGCTTCAGCAAGCTATAAAGGAAAAGAAAGCACTTGAAAATAAGATAAAGAAGCTTTCTAAGGATAATGAAAAACAAAGTCAACATGCTGAAAAACTGAAAAAAGAACTTGATACCATAAAAGATAAGAACAGAGAAGAATTAACCGATAAAGAAGTTGAGATTGAGAACCTCAAAACACACATCAAAGATATAAAGGAGAAGCTTTCTAAAGTTCCCTTTGGAGATAATGAAGAACTCGAAAAACTTCAATCATCCCTTCAAGAAACAGAAAGTAAACTCCATGAGGCAATAAGCAAAATAGGAGAGCTTGAAAATAAGCTTAAAGAAAAGCCGATTGATGTTACTGAAACAATAGTTGAAAAAGTTCCAGAGGAAATAGAAAAAGAACTTCAGGAATTAAGGGCAAAGGTAAATGAAAAGGATAATACAGCTGTTGTGAAATACTCTATTGTTTTTAATACCCTTGTTGAAAACTTCAAAGAGCTGTTAGGTACTCTTCCGGAAATAAAAAGTTCTGATGAAGCAACTTATTTAAAATATAAAAATGCAACTATGGCACTTATAAATAAAATGAGTGAAAAACTTTGATAGCAGGAGGTAAGTAGATGCACTACAAATTTACAGACACGGAAATAAACAAGCTCATAAAAGAAAATCTAATAATTCTCTATGATACGAGGGAGCAGCAGAATCAACACGTATTAGACTACTTTGACAAAAATAAAATCAGCTTTAAAAAGCAGAAAATAGATGAAGGCGACTATACTGCAATAATAACCAAAAGACCTGATATGGGAATACATAGAGATATATATTTCCCAGTAGCAGTAGAGAGGAAAAACAGCGTTGATGAACTTGCAGGAAACCTTGCAGAGGACACAGATAGCAGAGACGACATAAGGCTAATAAGAGAGTTACAAAGAGCAAAGACAAAAGGCATTAAGATGTATCTAATAATTGAGGACAAGGATGGCATGGAGAACATAAGGAAAGGTAATTACAGAAGTTTGTACAAGCCCAAGGCCTTCCTTGGTAGGCTCTCAAGCATACAGGATTTATACCTTCATGACACTATATTTACTAGCCGAACCAGTACCGGCTTTGAGATATACAGAAAGCTTTACTATAGTGTTAGAAATTTCTTAAAGGAATTGGACTCAGATTTAAGTCCTGAAGCACAATAAAAATAAGTTTAATCATTAGAAAAGAGGTGAGAAGGTGGAGCTACAGGACATAGATTTAGGTTGTTTAATAGAAAGAGAGACAGGAGAAAAATTTAATAAGCAAGGGTACATTAAGTGCCCTTTTCATTCAGAAAAAACACCTTCCCTATCAATTAAGTTCTTTCCAGATGCAAACAAGTATAAGTTTAAGTGCTTTGGGTGTGATGAGGTAGGAGACGCCATTGACTTTATCATGAAGCTTAAAGACATTGGTTATGTTGAAGCTAGAGAATATTTAGGTATGGAAGTTAAAAAGACTGATCAGGAGCTACAGGCGGAGAAGGTCCAAGGGTACATAGATTGGGAGATAAAAAACACGGAGTATAGAAAAGGTAAAGTACTCCTAGGATTGTTCGCTTTCAATAATGAAAAGAATGAGGTTGTTTACTTTAAGGCTAAATTCAAGGATAAAGAGGGCAAAAAGTCCCTATCATACTACCACATAGATAAGAATAATAAGGTCATAAATAAGCGCAATGGTGAGGAATTACCCTATAACCTATATAGGACTATAAAGGCCATTGAGGCAGATAAGACAATTATAATTTGCGAAGGTGAAAAGGACGCTAATAATCTAAATGCGTTGTTTAAAGGCCACGGGTATGAAGCTACCAGCGCAAAGGGAGTTAAAGACTTCAAAGTGCTTCGTGGTGGGGCAAAAGTGTTAATCTGTGGAGATACGGGTAAGGCTGGGGAAGAGTATAAGCAGCATATAAAAAATGAGCTATTTGACTACACTAGAGAATTTAGATTTGTAAATCTGCCAGGGCTTGAGGACTTAGGAGACAACAAAGATGTTACAGACTGGCTGGAAGCTGGACATACTCCAAAGGAGCTTATGACAGCTTTTAATAGAAGTCTTGATTTAAAAAATAAATATGAGTTGCAGCAGGAT
>JAUZPI010000133.1 GCA_030706015.1 Bacillota bacterium | reverse complement strand
TTTAATATTAAATCCTATTTCATCCGACGAGCCTTTAATGGCATTAGTTACTTTGACAGAATTAAAACCTACTTCTCTTCCGTCTCTCTTCACAACATGTAGCATTTATCTCAACCCCCGCACACTATATATAGTACTCGCCTATTATACATTACAAAATTTTTTATGGCAATTTTGGTATTTACCCAATTTAAATGATTTTGAACTTTAAATTAGCCTTGCTTTATTTTCTTCACTCTTTTGTGTGTTTTGACGGCTTGCCAATTTTAAAAAAGGATACTACGAATTGATATATCTAACATAACTAACTGTAAACCAGACACAAAAAGGACTGCATCACACTAACAGCCCTTTTTTGTTTATTAGGTTTATGAATTGAAGCCCGACCTGAGGTCGGGAGAGATAATTTATGTCTGATATCTCTATAAATACTGAATACTATTAGACACTATATTCTCCACTTCAGTTAATGAATGAAGGCTCGATCTGAGATCGAGAGAGATTATTTGATTACTTCAAGCTTCCGTCTACATTTACAGTTATTTCATTATAAGGAACTATTACTTGAGACTCTAACATAGCTGCTTTTACAGCCTGCACAATTCCTCCGCAGCAAGGCACTTCCATTCTCACTACTGTAATACTCTTTATATCGTTACTTTTTAGTATTTCTGCTATCTTTTCTTTATTATAATCATTGTCATCTAATTTTGGACATCCTATAACCAGGATTCTGTCTTTAATAAATTCGTTATGGAAATTTCCATAAGCATATGCTGTACAATCAGCAGCTACCAGCAAATGAGCCTCTTCAAAATATGGAGCCTTTGGATTTACTAATCTTAATTGTACTGGCCATTGTCTTAATTGAGAATTTAACTCTGATGGTTCCTCTGCTGCTTTTGGTTTTGTAGCTGGTGCTGCCGTTCTTTTTATCATTCTTGCTGCAGAACCAGGGCAGCCACATGGCAATTCTCCACCATTATGAGCTGCTTTTAATTGCTCTGCCTGTTTTCTTTCTGCAATCTTATTTTTCACAGCGTCATCATCATAAGGATCACTTTCTCTTTCTATAATTTGTATTGCTCCTGTTGGACACTCTGGAAGACAATCACCTAAACCATCACAATATTTATCACTGATAAGTTTTGCTTTTCCATTCACTAATTCCATAGCCTCTTCATGACATGCTTTAACACATAGCCCACATCCATTACACTTTTCTTCGTCTATACTTACAATTTTTCTAATCATTTTTACCCCAACCTTCTATTTAATTAAATTTTCCCGTATTGTGTTTATATTATCATTATAGTAATATATCTATATAATATCGGTAACATATGTTACTAACGCTTTATAAGAGGTATTGTTATGAAAGATGTATTAAATGTTTTAAAACTTAGTTCTATATTTAGAAATTTTTCTGATGAGGATATTTCAAAGCTTTTACCTGAAATAAGCTACAGAATAGTAGAATATCACAAAGATGATGCCGTAGCCATTGAAGGTGATAAATGTCAAAGCATAGGTATTATTCTTCAAGGAAAAGTAGAAATACAAAAACTTTTCGCTTCTGGTAAAACTGTTACCATAGCTGCATTAAAGCCAAGCGACACCTTTGCCGAAGCAATTATTTTTTCCGATGTTAGTAAGTATCCTGCTACAATAGTATCATCTGAGAATACACGAATAATTTTTATATCAAAAAATGATATTATTAGCCTGTGCACTATTAACCCTAAAATATTGACCAATTTTATAGGACTTTTATCAAATAAAATACTTATGTTAAATAAAAAGATCAAAAACTTGTCCTATCAAACTATACGCCAACGGGTTTCTAGTTATATTCTTGAGGAACATCAAAAACAAAAGAAGCTGACTATAGTACTTCCTTTATCCAGACAGCAAATGTCAGAATACCTAGGTATTCCAAGACCTTCCCTTTCTCGAGAACTAGCACATATGAAAGATGAAGGCCTTATTGATTTTAATAAAAATACAGTAAAAATACTTGATATTGAAGCATTAGAATTTACCCTTATAGATTAATACTATTCACAGGAGTACATGCTATCCATGTACTCTAATCCTGTTTTTGTCTTAAAATACTTATCTCGTACTATCTTTATCATGTCGCTGTTCATATCGTCTTCAAATATATTAACAATAAAGTCTGCTTCAACAAGTATTTGAAAGTCTAATCCATCAATCTTTTTATAGGAATGGTGATTTCCTATGAGAAAACATGTTCTTTCAATGAATTTGTTATCTAATGAGAATTCTTTTAGCAATTCTTTAGCCACAGGAGGCCCCTCTATTTCTTGATAATTTCCTGCTGAGGAATTATACTTTCTTTCACTTTCCTTTATACCGATATCATGGAGCACTGCAGCAGTTTCTAGTATAGCCAATTCTTCGCCATGCATTCCTTCAAGCTTTGCTATATTTGAAGTTAATGTATACACCTTTAATGCATGATTTATCCTTCTTACATCAGTTCCAAAATAATTAACCATCTTTGAAATAACTTTATCAACTGAAAATGACAACGCTACCCTCTCCTTTATCATGGAATTTAAATCTGTCCTAACCAATAATTAATTATACATATTATATAACGTAATCTTAGTAATAAAAAGCCCTGTTACTCAGTTAATATGAATAACAAGGCTTTATTATCTATATAATTAGTTTTTAAAGCTGTGAACTGGTGATGGTATTCTTCCACCTCTATTTACGAAATCAGCTGAAGAAAACTTGCTTACGCTCATTATTGGAGCACGTCCTAAAAGTCCTCCAAATTCAACGCTTTCACCTACACCTTTGCCTGGTACAGGGATTATACGTACAGCTGTTGTTTTATTGTTAATAACACCTATTGCAGATTCATCTGCTATAATTCCGGATATAGTTTCTGCAGAGGTATCTCCTGGTACAGCTATCATATCTAAACCAACAGAACATACACAAGTCATTGCTTCTAATTTTTCTAAATTAAGAGCTCCAACTTCAACTGCTTCTATCATGCCTTCATCTTCACTTACAGGTATGAAAGCACCACTAAGTCCTCCAACATGAGATGCTGCCATGATACCGCCTTTTTTAACTGCATCATTTAACATTGCTAATGCTGCAGTTGTTCCTGGAGCACCAGCCTTCTCAAGTCCCATTTCCTCAAATATTCTAGCAACACTATCTCCTACCGCTGGAGTTGGTGCTAGAGATAAATCTATTATTCCAAAAGGTACATTTAATCTTCTTGATGCTTCTTGAGCAACTAATTGACCTGCTCTAGTTATTCTGAAGGCTGTTTTCTTTATAGTTTCAGCCACAACATCAAAACTTTCTCCTCTTACAGTTTCTAATGCTGCTTTTACTGCTCCCGGTCCACTAACACCTACATTTATTACGCATTCGGATTCTCCTACTCCATGGAAAGCTCCTGCCATAAATGGATTATCATCAACAGCATTAGCAAACACTACAAGCTTTGCACAGCCTAGACCATCTCTGTCTGCTGTAAGTCTTGCAGCTTCTTTTATAACATGTCCCATTTCTCTTACTGCATCCATGTTTATTCCTGTTTTGCTGCTTCCTACATTTACAGATGAACAAACTATATCAGTTACATCTAATGCTTCTGGTATTGATGCTATTAATTTTCTATCTCCTGCTGTATAGCCCTTATGAACTAGAGCAGAAAAACCTCCTAAAAAGTTAACCCCTACAGCTTTTCCTGCTTTATCTAATATCTTTGCATATTCTACATAATTATCATCATCTGAAGCCTCAGCTATCATGGATATAGGTGTTACAGAGATTCTCTTATGAATTATAGGAATTCCATATTCTCTTTCTATATCTTCCCCAACCTTAACTAGGTTTTCAGCATATCTTGTTATTTTATCATATATCTTCATTCTTGATTGTTCGCCGCTAAAACTTGCACAATCTCTAAGAGATATACCCATAGTTATAGTTCTTATATCAAGCTTTTGATTATCTATCATCTTAATTGTCTGCAGTATTTCACTTGGATTAATCATGTATTTGCCCCCTAAATTATTAATCTTTTGCTTACAATATTACTTCTTATACTGTATGCATTGAGTTGAATATATCTTCGTGTTGTATCTTAATTGAAACTCCTAATTCTTGACCTTTTTTATCAAGCTTAGCTTTAATCTCTTCAAAGGAAGCTCCACCTTCTGGTAGTCTAGTCATCATTATCATTGTAAAATATTCTTCCATAATTGTTTGGCTTATGTCTAAAATATTTACTCCTGTTTCTGCTAAAATATTGCTTACTCCTGCAATGATTCCAACTTTGTCCTTACCTATTACTGTAATAATCGCTCTCATTTCTTTTCCTCCCGCTTAAATACGTTTTTTCTATTATAAAATTTAATTGGTTACCTGTAAATGGTTATATAAAGAAAATATCCTTATATACTGAAATAAATTACTTTTTATATTAAACCTGTATTAATATGTGTATCTTCATACAAATACAAATTTACATACTATAATTAAAAAAACATAACAAATCATCTGTATAAACACGAACTATTTTAAATTAATTTCACCTATAATTCATGTATACTATATAATTATAATATATTTAAAGGATTTAGGGTGAAAAAAATGAAAAATAATTTAAAAAATTTAATTTTAGCTTTTGGGGAATAATTCTCCTCGGTTCTTGTCCATTCATCCTCTATATTATAGCTGTGAATATTGTGTATGTCACCACCCTTGGACTACTTAACTCAAGGGAGTTAGAGGAAAGCATATAAAATTAGTCCCAGGTTAACTCATATGAAATTAAAAAATGTTTCAACATAATAAGGCAGATGAATCATATCATCTGCCTTAATTTTTCACTTATTACCCAAGAGCCTTCATATTATTAATTGTAAAAGCTACACTAACTAACGCCAATAAAATACTTAGCACGTTTAATATTAACACTAGGGCTGTACTTTTCTTTTTAGAAATTCCAGATACAGTTGATATACCTATTATTAGCAATACAATCTGCCATATTATAAATATATCTAAATTGCTAGTCAATGTATTCATATATGAAGGATGATATTTATCAGAACCAATTGATTTATTTGCAGCCAGCATATATATAGTCTTCACTATATCTCCAATTACTACTGGCATACTAGCCAATGTATACACAGCCAGCATCTGTGAAAATTTAATCTGGCCTTTAAGTAATTTTATTAATCCAAAATATATTAAAGAAGCTATTAATACAACTACTACAAAAGTAATTAATCCCATAACGCCTATAAGTACAGGGTTGGTTGAAATTGCTACAATCTGCTTTACCGAATCAGCTGTTTGAAGACCTCCGCCTGCTTTCTTTAATGTTTCAGTCATATATTTTTCCATTTCAGGTCTTGATTTTATAGTGGTAATGATAGACATTATAACCCCAACCAATAAAAAAACAATTAATTTCAACCAAAAAGTAGGTTTTTCCTTATATTGCTCAAATACCCTGCTTGGATGTATAAAAAAGTTTTTAATTTTCTCTCCGAAGCTTAATTGTTGAATATTATTTTCCATTTATAAGTCCCCCTTATTCATCTTTTATAGAATTTATGACATTAAGCTTTGCAGCCTTTGAAGCTGGATAAAGACCTGATAAAAAACCAACGAAGGCAGAGAAAGCTAATACGAATGCTGTTAGACCTATGCTGGCTTCAGCAATGTTTACACTCCCTCCCGAGTTCCCCGTAGACATATAACTCTTTAGAACTTGATTTACAATAATATTTATCAAAAAACCAATTGCTACTCCTACAATTCCACCCAAAAGTCCTATAGCACTTGCCTCCCCAATGAAGATCTTCTTAACATCCCATAGTCCTGCGCCAATTACCTTCATAACACCAATCTCTTTTTTTCTTTCATATATAGACATGTTCATTGTGTTTGCTATTCCAAAGGCAGCAACTAATAATGAGATTGCACCAATTGCTCCGACTACAAGCTTAACTCCAGAAAGCATACTTCCAATAGTTTCCTGAACTTGCTTAAATGAACTAGCATAATAACCATCCTTAGTAAGTTTCTTCTGAACAGCATCTACCTTATTGGTATTAGTTATCACCACGTCCACTTGACTATATTGTATAGCTGTGGTTGTATTTTCCTGTTTAGAAATCCATTCATTTGCCTCTTTAACTGGTTTCAGCGGCATTTGAACACCATAATCATTGGAGCCTTCCTTGGCAATGCCGCTAATTTTATAACTAGTCTCCTTTTTCTCTTCGGTGCCATCCTCTGCTGTTCTAGTATAGGATACTTGGACTTTTTTCCTTACTAATTCTGCAATTTGCTCCTTTGTAACTTTATCTGGAGCACTTTTATTTATTAAATATTGTGCTAATTTATAACCTATTACACATTCATCACTAGCGTCTGAAGGAAACTTTCCGCTAAACAGCTCATGATCCTTTGAGTAATTTTTCATTTCCATTCCCGTTATAGAGGTGCCTGACATTTCATTTTTTTTGTACTTAAGCGTAGCTGCAGTTGAAAGCTTTGGTATACAATACTTTACATCATCATATTTACTTAATAGCTTCACAGTTTTATCATTAAAAACCTTTTTATACTTTTTTGCCTCTCCCAAATTTCCAACCAAGGCCTCAGGAAATGGCATGGTGGTTATTACATTTCCATCTCCCATACTGGAAAGCTGACTATTCATATAATTTTGGAATCCATTACCTATAGATACTATAACAAATATAGCAATACTACCAATAATAACACCGGTCATAGTAAGTATAGTTCTTGCTCTTCTTCGCCACATGTTATTCCAAATGGTTTGTATTAAATCAATTAATTTCATACTAATCACCTAGTCCAAATAATCTCTTAAAGAAAGAACCAATAGAACTAAAAAAACCTTTGCTGGTATCAGCTTTTTTTACTTCCTGTTTTACATCCTTCTTTATATTTAAATCTTTTGAAATTGATCCATCCCTAT
The DNA here is from genome assembly GCA_030706015.1 of Bacillota bacterium. GTDB lineage: Bacteria > Bacillota > Clostridia > Clostridiales > Clostridiaceae > JAUZPI01. Next base: position 2,534 of record JAUZPI010000133.1, on the reverse strand, counting down.
TCATCTCATCCTTATAGCTTAATTCTATTTTTCCATTTATATCATTGCTAAATGGCAGCTTTACTTCATATGAATCTTCATCCCCCGATTCTAACTTACCAATATACTTTGAGTATTGCTTATCTCCTACAGTTACCTTTGCAATAACTTCATTAAGCACTCCTTGTCCAGCATTAACAAAGCCTACCTTCACATCTTTTGTATCCTCATTATCATTATTGTAATCTACTGATGTAATAGTAAGCTCAGGTTTATTGTTTAATACTATACCTACTACCTTTGTGTCTTGAATTAGATTTCCATCATATTTATAACTAATATTTACAACCATATTATAATTTCCAGTTTTTAATTGTGGATCTGATATCATATCAAGACTTAATTCTGTAGTATCTCCGCCTGATAACTTATCATAGTATACTTCATTTGTTGAATTTACTGGTGAGAATCCGCCTAAAGCATTTTTCCCCTCAAGTCCTGCTAACTTAATTGAAATTTCTTTTATATTATAATCAGTTGAATTCTTTAAGGAGAACTTTAACTTAAATTGTTGACCAGGCTCTACAATTTCCGGTTCAGTAGATACTTTCTGAATTAATAGCTGTGAAGAATCAGCTCGTGCAACAATTGTTGGAATTGACGCCATAAATAGAAGGGTGAATAAAATTACCATTATTTTTTTCATGTTTACATACCTCCATAATAAAAGGGACGTATATGTTTAATCCTCAATTAAACCATCCCTAATTCTAATAATCTTATCAGCATATTCACACACCTGCTGAGAATGTGTCACCACCACAAAGGTTTTCTTATGCTTAACATTTAAATCCTTTAACATCTTTATAACCTCTAAGCCATTTTTACTATCCAAATTACCAGTAGGCTCGTCCGCAAGTACTACAGCAGGATTATTTACAAGAGCTCTTGCAATGGATACTCTTTGCTGCTGTCCACCAGAAAGCTCGCTAGGTTTATGGTGCATTCTATCCTCAAGTCCAACTTTTTTTAATACTTCAGCTGCCTTTTCATTTCTCACTTTTTTTGAAATTCCCATAAACATTAATGGAAATGCTACATTTTCTAATGCTGTTAGTTGAGGCATTAGATTATAGGATTGAAATACAAAACCTAGATGTTTTCTTCTGAAAAGCGCCAATTGATTTTCATTGTACTTGGATATATTCTCATTGCATATACAAATTTCTCCCGATGTTGGAGGCATAAGTCCCCCTAAGATATTTAATAATGTAGATTTTCCTGATCCAGACTCTCCTATTATTACTGTAAATTCGCCTTCTTCTATGCTGCTGCTTACTCCCTTTAGGATTTCAACCTTCAATTTACTTATGTAATAATCCTTCTTTACATCTTTTATTTCTATTACCGCCAAAGTCTCACCACCTTTTTAAAAATTATTTCTCCATATCAATAAAAAACGTAATTATCTTACCACCGTAAACATCCGCCAACTTATATTTTACAATCTACAACCATCTTTTTCAATAAATTTAATATAATTACATCAAAGGTTGTTATACATATAATATAACAGTTGCTACTAACTATCAATATTTTTTTCAACAATTATCCATACTAGAAATCAGCTTCATACCTAGTCATCTTTAATTATCTCCGTAATGCTTAAACTATTTTAAATTTGCTATGAGTGTTATATATCATACTAACAAAATTTCCTCTTAATATTAAATGTTAATATTTAATGAATTTATTATTAAATATTTCTTAATAGAAGGAAGGAATCATTTGCTTTTTGTAGAATATATATACTCTGAAATTATTAATATTTTTTAGGAGGCTTATCTTATGGATAACAATCAACAACAAACTCAATTTTCACCATCATACTCAGATAATTCACCATTGACCGTAGGAAACTTTATGATAATGGATTTATTAATGATTGTTCCTATAGTAAATATTGTTTTACTTTTTGTGTGGGCTTTTGGAGGCAATACTAACATAAATAAAAAGAACTGGGCAAAGGCAAGATTAATCTGGTTATTAATTGCTATAGTTTTTTATATCTTATTATTTATAGTATTAGGTGCTTCAATTTTTAGTGCTGTAAACAACGGTAGATATTAATTAATATTGTAAAATGAAATTATTCACAAAACAAAAAGAAGCAGGACAATCTGCTTCTTTTTTCATATTATTTAAGTTTTTCTTCTAGTAAATCCTTAACCATCTTAGGATTTGCTTTTCCTTTTGTAGCCTTCATTACCTGACCTACAAGGAAGCCTATAGCCTGAAGCTTACCACCCTTGTAATCTTCAACTGATTGTGGATTTGCTTCTAATACGCTTACTACAGCTTCTTCTAAAGCTCCAGTATCGCTTATTTGGCTTAAGCCTTTTTCTTCAACTACAGCTTCAGGACTCTTTCCTGTGTTGAATACTTCTTCAAATACTTCTTTAGCAGCTGTATTGCTTATCTTACCCTCAGCAACTAATTTAGCAAGTTCAACTATATGTTCTTGCTTAACTGGAATTTCTTCAAAGGCAAGATCT
>JAUZPI010000132.1 GCA_030706015.1 Bacillota bacterium | reverse complement strand
CTTATAAAGAAGGAAGCTGCAAACATAAATGCAAAGTAAATGAGAAGCGGAATAGCAATTCTCACAACATCCATAGGAAGCTCCACTATATACTTACCTTTGTACATAAACATTACTACTATGGTAAAGAGCAGGGCTATTAATGCCAGTGGACTAATCTTAGGTATGAATTTTTTGGTGTACCATACTGTTCCCTTTATAGGTTCTAATATTAATCGAGTGAGCAACCCAGCTGCAAAGGGAATTCCTAAGTAAATCACTACTGATTTTGCTACTTCACCCATAGATATATCAACCTTATAACCAGTTAGCCCAAACCAGGTTGGAAGAACTGTTATAAATACATAGGAATAAATGGAGTAAAAGATAACCTGAAATATTGAATTAAAGGCTACCAGTGCAGCAGCATATTCGTTATCTCCGTCTGCAAGGTTATTCCACACTATTACCATAGCTATGCATCTGGCCAAACCAATCAGTATAAGTCCAGTCATAAATTCAGGATATGAGTGCAAAAATACAATAGCCAGAATAAACATGAGCACAGGTCCTATAATCCAGTTTTGTATAAGAGATAATCCCAGCACCTTTGGATTTCTGAATACTTTTCCAAGTTCTTTATAATTTACTTTTGCCAGCGGCGGATACATCATTACTATCAGTCCTACAGCTATAGGGATTGAGGTTGTGCCAACAGAAAGAGAAGATAGGGCATTTGCCATACTAGGTACTCCCCAGCCTAGCAGCACTCCTAAGGCCATTGCTAGGAAAATCCATAATGTTAAATATCTATCCAGCCATGCCAGCCTGCTTGTTTTATTATTCAAAACCATCCCCCCTATATTATAGTTTTATTTCACTATTTTTAACTCTTTCTGCTAAGTCTTTAACTTTTTCTTCAATAGCTTTTGCAGTTTTTATGAATTCTTCGTCACTTTTACCTGATGGGTCCTCTAATCCCCAGTCTTCCATATGCTTTGAAGGCAAATATGGACACACTACATTACAGCCCATTTTTATAACTATATCTACTGCTGGTATATCTTCAAGTAATTTTGACTTTTGTGTTTCATTCATATCAACCTTATACAAATCTTTAATTATTCTTACTGCATCTTGGTTTATCTGAGGTCTTAGTTCTGTTCCTGCAGAATAGGCTTCAAAAACCTCAGAAGCAAACATCTTTCCTAATGCCTCCGCCATTTGAGATCTACAAGAATTGTGAACGCATATAAATGCTACTTTTGGTTTCATAATATCATCCTCCGTAATTTTATTTTAATTTAATAAGTTTTTTAGTTTCTCACCTTTAACTTCTTCTGCTTTCCAATCTATAACCGCAAAATTACCTTTAGAAATTTCATTAACCTTGTTAATCCACTGAATTTCATTATTTGCCTTAGCTTTTAAAATTTCATTTGTGGTATTAGCAGCGTACATACTGGAGTTAATTACCCACCATTTATTGTGGATGCCTGCTCTTTCTAAATCCTGTTGCAATCTTAAGGCTTCATAAACCGGAGTAGGCTCTGCAAGGGTTACTATAATTACTTCAGTATCCTTTTCATTTCTAAGCTTTGGTAACAAGTTTTTAACTGACTCAGGTATGTCTCCCTGAGAACGCTGAATCTCTCTATGGTAACTCTCCGTGGAATCCAATAGCAGCAAAGTGTGTCCTGTTGGGGCTGTATCAATTACAACCACTTCATTTTCTGACTTTTCAACAAGTCTGGCAAAAGCTCTGAATACAGCAATTTCTTGAGTGCATGGTGACCTTAAGTCCTCCTCCACATAAGCTATATCTTCTTCATTCATGGTTTCTCTAGCTTTAGATAATACTTCTTCGGTATACTTTGCCAGCTCTTCTTTTTCATCAATGCTGCTAAGACTTATACCAAAATCATTATCTAAAACAAACTTCAGATGAGCTGCTGGGTCTGTAGTTGTGAGATGAACCTTTTTGCCCTTCTTAGCTAGACCTAATGCCACTGCAGCAGCAATTGTGGTTTTACCCACTCCCCCTTTACCCATAGTGAAAATAACCTTTTTATCGCTATTATACAAGTCCTCCACTAAGGTTTGCAGTTTAGGTATATGATTAACCTCTAATTCTTCAGGAGTATAGCCTATACTATCTTCCTTTAAAAAAGCTCTTACATTTTCAAGTCCTGTAATATTATAAGGTCTCAGCGGAATTTCAAAGGTTTCTAACTGCTTTAGATACTGAGGCATTCCCTCTAAAGCTTTCTGCTGTTTTTCATATAGTGCCGCAGATAATTCATCGTCCTGCTTTTGCAGTACTCCGTTAATAACAAGAATTTGATTATTTACTCCAATATCCTGCAATTCCTTAGAGGCTCTTTCAGCTTCCTTCAGCGGAGAGCTTTCTGGTCTTGAAACTAAAATAAGTGTGGTCAGGTTTTTATCTGCTAAGTTTTTTACAGCATTCTTATAAACTTCTTTTTTATCTTCAAGTCCTGCTAATTGCCCAAGGCAGGATGCTCCATGAGTACTTTCACTTATAAAATCACTCCAGGCAGAAGGTAATTGCAACATTCTTAAGGTATGACCAGTTGGAGCTGTATCAAATATTACATAATCAAATTCTCGTTGCACCTTTTCATCTGTAATAAAACTTGAAAATTCATTGAAGGCAGCTATTTCAACAGTACAGGAGCCTGAAAGCTGTTCTTCCATGTTTTTGATAACCACCTCTGGAAGCTTTCCTCTAAAAGGACCAATCACACTCTCTTTATACTCATTGGCTGCCTCTTCAGGATTGAAATTAGCAACTATAAGGTTTGGTACCTCTTTAATTTGAACCCCTTTGTTATTTAACTCAGTATTGAAAACATCCTGCAAATTAGAAGCTGGATCTGTACTTACTAACATTACTCTCTTTCCTTGATCTGCTAAGGTCATAGCAACAGCACAGGCAGTAGAAGTTTTGCCAACTCCTCCTTTACCTGTGAAGAACAAATATTTAGTTAAAGCAATATTATTGGGATTAAATAAATCTGCCACCTTCACACCTCCATTTCATTAATTAACAGCATCCATCACCGCAGCCGCAGCTTTTAGGCTTCATCTTAATTTTAGCCTTAAGATAATCCTCTGGAAGCTCTAACATAGTACAGAATTCTTTATTAGTTGGATAAGCCTTAGTTTTAACAACCTCACCCTCCACAATAGTTATTGGTAATATATCCACACCTTCTGTATTTAAAAGCTCATTAACTGCTTTATTATCCACAAAGGCTTGAGGATTACCTGTAAGATTATGTCGCTCTACCACAATACCTTTACTCTTTAAACTGTTTAGCACTGTAGACACCCTTAATAATTCTGGATCTATACTTGGTCCGCATACCCCAGTTGGGCAGCACATTGCAGGATCAAAAATAATCATCTTTTTCATAATATCCATCTCCTTTACTCACATTCACATTTAGTTTTATCTTTACATATACAGTCTTCTGTATCAGTTATGATATTCATAAGAAATAATATTAATTTATTACAGTTAGAGCGATTTAGGGAATAATGATTCCATACTCCTTCCTTTCTGCAGTTAACTATTCCACATTCCATTAACACCTTCATATGATGGGAAAGTGTTGGCTGGGAGAAATCAAAGCGCTCTAATAGATCACAGGCGCATTTTTCTCCACAGGATAGAATATCCACTATTTTTAATCTATTTGTATCAGAAAGAGCCTTCATAATTTTAGCATTTTCTTCATAATTAATTCTCAAAATATCACCTCTATATATAGATACTCATCTATATATTATAATATGTTACCATCTGTATACTGTCAATAAACTCATGCAAATTTAACATGTACTTTACACATATATTCATGTATATCTATGTAAACCAAAAAAACACTACTTAGAATTTAGAGTCAAGTAGTGTTTTTTGTCTTTTAATATTCACAAGTTTTTATTTTTTCTTTATAGTGTTTGCCCCAGGACCCCAAAGAATCAAGCACAGACTTTAAGCTCATTCCTGTCTCAGTAAGAGAATATTCAACTCTTGGAGGCACTTCAGCATAAACTTTTCTTGCTACAAGACCGTCTTCTTCCATTTCCCTAAGCTGTTGGGTCAGCACCTTTTGGCTTATAGCACCTATGGATTTTTTCAATTCACCAAATCTTTTTGTGCCTGCAATTAAATCTCTCAATATCAACACCTTCCACTTCTCCCCTATAAGTAAAAGGGTTGTTTCAACAGGGCAGGCAGGTAATTCCTTTTCCACAAACTTCGCCTTCTTTCTTTTACATTCCAAGTAGTTTATATATATAAATAACTCTAATTCAATCTATACACTAAAGTAATAAATCCAATAGTTACCTATGGGTACTTATACTACTTTGAAGTGCTTACTTGCTAAAGTATACCATTAAAATTATTATATAGTTATAGCCGGCGAAAATCAATTTGTTCCCGAAAAAATTAAACCTTGGAGGTATTTTATATGAATAAGATAGTAGAATTTTTACAGGCAAATCCTGTACAATACTTAGCAACAGTTGGTATTGATGGAAAGGCAAAGTGTCGCCCTTTCATGTTCTGTCTTGAACAAGGTAATAAACTATGGTTCTGTACTAATAGCAATAAAGGTGTTTATAAGGATATGCAGGCCAATCCTTATATTGAAATCTCAGTTTCCAGTCCTACCTATGCATGGATTCGTCTTAATGGCAAGGCTGTATTCGAAAACAACATGGCTGTGAAGGAAGCCTGCTTGAAAAATCCTATTGTGAAAAATCAATATAAGACAGCAGATAACCCAATATTTCAGGTATTCTATCTAGAGGATGGAGAGGCTGTAATTGCAGATTTCTCAGGTAATCCTCCTGCAAAATATACACTTTAGTTTAAATTCCAATATAAATATCCACAAAAGGAAGGAACTACTTAAAATTCAGCAGTTCCTTCCTTTTACTACCTGAAATTATATCTATATCACTAATAATAGCATACTACAGGAGTGCCATCATCAACATTGTTAAATATTGTCTGTGCTAAATTGTATGGTAGGTTAACACAGCCGTGGGAACCATTGGTTTTGTATATGTCCCCTCCAAAATCCCATCTCCAGGTGGCATCATGCAAGCCTATACCTTCATTAAAGGGCATCCAAAAGCTAACAGGAACACTATAACCGGGGCCTTTTAGAGTAGCATCCCTTTCTTTATACTTTAGTTTGTAAACTCCAGCAGGTGTTCCATGGTTCAGGCTTAGGTTACCCGTAACAACAGAGCCTTCCACCACTAAGGAACCATTTTTATAAAACCATAGATGCTGTCTTGATATGTCTATTTCCACATAACAATTTCCAATATCATTAGTGCCCCTAAATGCTGTAGTTTGACTGTAAGCTGGTTCTTTATTAACTGTTTGTCCTCCTTTTATAATTTCACATAAATCCTGTAACTCTTTATCAACATTAATTTGCCAGCCATAATCGCCGCCATCGATATTTACATTGTTTCCTGAGGAGGTATGAAAGCTTCTTGTTTTACCAACTGTGTTATAAGTATTGGCAAGAGATTCTACATAGGCTTTTACTTTCCCCTCATCAAGAGCAACCTTGTAATTTTCATCAATTGTAAGCCATTGATTTATCGTTGAACCATCTAATACCACCTTATTATCACCAAAAGTATAGGTGATTTTTGAGGACACATATTTGTTGAGAATGTCCTTAGCTTCCACAACCCTTTGAGACTTTGAATTATACTGAGCTTTTACATAACAATCAGCTGCCTCCAAATCTATTGTTTTTTCTCTCTTAGATATGGCATCTGCTGCTCGCTGCATTAAAATATCCTTATTAATTTTATTTCCTTTAGCTCCAGCTATAATCACAAAAGTATTACCTTTATATTTAAAACTGGGGTTTTGCGGCTCAATTATATTTCCAGTAATACAAGTAAGCTTATCTATTTGTCTGTTTAATTTTTCTTTATCATATAATACATCCACTGTAATCTTAGAGTTTTTTGTACTAAAAAATGATAAACCCCATTTTAAAGGATTTTGTTCTTTTTTAAACTTTGTAAATTCATCCTCTGATTTATACTTTAAACCAATATCCTTTGAGCTTATTTGTTCCTTTTTACCCTCTCGCTCTTTTATATTCAGGCTATAGCTCTGCAGTTCAGCTGTCATAACAGCTTTAGCTTCTTCCACAGTTTTACCTGACACCTTAATGCCATTAATTTCAGAGCCTATATATAAATGCTTTATAAAAAATATTGAAGTATATAAATAAATATATATAATAGCACAAAGGGAAACTATAGTTACTGCAAAAATTTTTTCCACTGTTTTTGTAATTTTCATAGTATCCTCTCCTTTATGACTTTCTTTTCCAAAGAAAAAACACTTGGAAGATACTTGTCTAAACAGACTTCTGTTTATATTAAAGTATCTAGTTAAATATACACATTGAAACTATTCAGTATGCCAAATTAAAACTATAATATCTTTAAACTAATCTTCTTTCTTTTTCACAAAAAAAGAAAACCTCTTCTTAAAAATCTAAGTAGTGGTTTTCTTTATATTAGTATATATTAAGCGAAAATATTTTTTATTTCTATGGACAAATTCAAAAAAACAGCTGAATTAACAGCATCACCTTTGCCAATAATACTCTATTTTATCTGCTACTTCTTGTGCCGTAGCTTCATCAAATAATTTACTTAATAAGTACAGACCCACATCTATTCCAGAGGAAACTCCCGCTCCCGTAATAATCTTTCCATCCTGAACTACTTTTGACTTCTTAACAATTGCACCCAGCTCAACTAGTTCATCAAAGGCAGTATGGTATGTAGTTGCTGATTTATCCTTTAAAAGTCCTGCTGCTCCAATTATTAATGATCCTGTGCATACAGAAGCTAGATATTTCAATTCCGTATATCTATTCTTTATGAAATCAAGTATCTTGTTATTTTTCATAGCAGCTAATCTGCCTTTACCGCCTGGCACCACCAATACATCTAACTTAGGGCAATTATCAATAGTATAATCTGTGAAAAATCGTAGTCCATTATATGCTTTAACAACTTGCTCTCCAGCGCTTATTAGCCAAACATTTACACTTTCAGTCCTTATCTTACTAACATAAGATAAGACTTCAAAGGGTCCGATAAAATCTAACTCTTCTATTTTCTCAAAAACTACTATACCAATATTAATCAATGCCTCCACTCCTCTATTTTAATAGTTAATACCATTATAAAATATTTGTCTCTATATACCAAACTTATTCAATTATATTGAAGTATAATGCTTTAATGTATTTCAAATCTTTCATCTATGATAATCAATCTATTCAATAACACTTCAGCACTGCATAATTGTATGTAAATAAAAACACCCATACTCTTCAGCACAGGTGTAATTATTATTTAACAGATGAATACCTTTATTATTTATTTTTATAAGTTTTTAATAAAAACATACCACAGGAGTACCAGTATCGATATTATTATATATGGTCTGTGCTAAATTATATGGTGAATTTACGCAGCCATGGGAACCATTTGATCTATATATTTGTCCTCCAAACTCACTTCTCCAAGATGCATCGTGAATTCCAATTCCGCCATTAAACGGCATCCAGAAGCTAACTGGGGCAGCGTAATCCTGACCCTTCAAAACCGCATTTTTTTCTTTATATTTTAATCTATAAACTCCACTAGGTGTTGCATGGTTTTCGCTAACGTTACCTGTAACGACATCCCCTTCAACTACCAACGAACCATTTTTATAAAACCATAAATGCTGCCTGGACATATCTACTTCTACATAAGTATTACCAATATCATTGGTATCACGAGAAGCAGTAGTTTGACTATATGCTGGTTCTTTTGTTACTGTTTGTCCATCTTTTATTGCTTCACTTAGAGCTTTTGTTTCTTTATCTACATCAATTTGCCAGCCATAGTCGCCGCCGCTAACATTTATAGTACTTCCGGAGGACGTATGAAAGCTTCTTGTCTTACCAGCAGTGTTATAAGTATTAGCAAGTGATTGTATATAAGCTTTTACTTTTCCCTGATCGAGTATAACGTAAAAATTATCATCTACTGAAAGCCATTTATTTATTGTTGAACCATCTAAGGTTTCTTTACTGCTTCCAAAGGTATAGGTGATTTTTGAAGATACATATTTATTTAGCGTATTTTTAGCTTCTATTACTTTTTGAGATTTTGAAGTATACTTTGAATTTGCATAACAATTAGCTGAATCTAAATCTAATGTTGATTCCTTCTTAGATATTGCATCAGCCACACGTTCAACCAAAACATCTTTATTTATCTTGTTACCTTTAGTCTCTGGAGCAATTTCGAAGATCTTGTCCCCATATTGGAAGCTAGGATTTTTAGGCTCAATTACATTACTACTATTTAGACAAGCTAACTTATCAACTTGTTGTTTTAATTTTTCTTTATCATATGTAAGTTCTGCTGTCATTTTCGAAGTCTTTTCATCAAACAATGACGAAGCCCATTTTAAAGGTTTTTGCTCAGCTTTAAAAGTCTTAAATTGATCGTCTGATTTGTACTTTAAATCAATGTCACCTGCTTTAATCTGTTCTATCTTTCCATCTGCTTCTTTTATATTCAAAGTATATGCCTGCAGCTCAGATGTCATTTGTGACTTGATTTCTTCCACGGTTTTACCTGATACATCAGTACCATTAATTTTAGAACCAAAATATAAGTGCTTCACAAAATATATTGAAGTTCCTAAATATACAGCAAGTAGAGTGCACAAAGAAATTGTTATTCCTGCTGCAACTTTACTGCGTCTATTTATAATTTCCAAAGTATCAACCTCCTTTTATCCAAGTTTTTTTACAACTATTTTCCCCATAGCCCGTTTTTACATTTATTACCATTATCTATATTCTTTGTCTTTTCAAAAAATCCTTCTAAATTTATTATTTAAATTTAGAATTTTATACTGCAAAATTAAAGCTATATTACTAATACTGCAAAAAATAAACAAAAAAAATCACTAGTAAAAATTCAAGTACTTAGTGATTTATTCTTTAATATATGAATTTTAATCAGCATTTGGATCTGCAACAACAAGTACATCTATAAATTTAGTACGCCTCATTATCTTTCTAACAATTGATCCTCTCAAAATCTCATGTAATCTTGTACGAGCTGACTCCCCGATAACAATTTGGGTTATGTTATTATCTTTGGCATATTCTATTATACCATTAGCAGTATTTTGGGATTTCTGAATCTTGAAGTAAGCCTCCAATTTATTACACAAGACTCCTATCTCATACACCTTATCAAGCTCTGCTTCTGTGTGCGGATATTGATTATTTACATATAGCACCAAAAGTCCAGCCTTTAAATTTTTTGCAATCCTATATCCTCTTCTTATGAGATATTCTGCATTAAAATTAAGATTAACACATACTAAAATTTTTTCTTTTGCTCCAACTAATCCCTCAACACTTTTTTGATTTTTATAAACAGTAAGTCTCTCGTCAACTTCATCTGCAACCTCTCTTAAGGCTAATTCTCTAAGTGCAGTTAAATTTCCTACACGGAAAAAGTTGTTCAATGCAGTTTCTATTTTATCTTCTGAATACACCTTTCCTTTTTTTATTCTTTCTCTAAGTGCATCTGGTGAAATATCTATAACTTCTATTTCGTCAGCAATATCTAGTATTTTATCTGGAATAGTTTCTCTTACCTTTATTCCTGTCATTCTTCTAACATGATTATTTAAACTTTCTAAATGCTGAATATTTACGGCT
>JAUZPI010000131.1 GCA_030706015.1 Bacillota bacterium | reverse complement strand
ATTATTCATATAGGTCATATTGCTTTCAATAATTTTAAGATAGCTGTCAACTTTTTCAGGAGAGGTAACAACACCATCAATAAGAGCTTCTATATATCCATTTACAGTTGTAATAGGTGTTTTTAAATCGTGGGAAATATTTGCTATAAGTGTTTTCCTGTTTTCTTCATATATTTGCTTCAACTTCTCGTTTTCATTAAGCTTTGCAGCCATTTTATTAAACTCATCGGTAAGGATTCCAATCTCATTGAACACCTTACTTTCTATTCTAACCTCATAATTTCCTTCAGCTATTTGTTCTACTCCAATCTTCAGCTTTTCTACAGGCTTGATTATCCTTTTTTCCAGTCTCAGCATTATTATTAAATGTATAACTTCCTTAGCCGTAAAAGCTAGGGCAAAAAAAATGGTTACACTCTTAACTCCAATAAATCTAAACATTAAATAAACCAAAATAATAGGAATTAATAAGGCCGCGGGTCTAAGCCAAAATATATATCTATGGAATTTTCTAAACTCTTCAGGATGATGATGAATTCTATGCCTATTCACTTTTCCTTTATATCTTTTATACATAATTTCTCCTTATAAAACTGTATAAGTATAACAACACTAGGTGTAAATATAAACATTTACACCTAGTGTGAAACCTACCAAGTAAAATTTACTGAACCGTTAATAATATTTTCTCCATTTGCAGAAACTTGAATGTTTTCAATTTCACTTGCTTTATTGACTGTAACATTTAATATTGCTGTTTCATACTCTTCACATAAAAACTTTTTAATAAATTCATGATGTTTATGAGCACCAAACTCCTGTTTTCCTTCACAGCCTTGGTGATGCTTATGGAACTCAGCTTTTAATTCCTTTCCTTCCTTTAGCACTTCTTTCAGATCTAAAGATAAGATAGTCTTATCTCCCTTTTCTTCTGCTGTTAAATTATTCAATGCATTAAGCATAAACAGTGCCTTTGAAAACTTATGACCATGTCTCATATGCTCTCCATGGTGAAATTTATGAAATGGACAATCTTTAACATTTAAATCTGCATTTGTTTCATGTTTTACCTTATTACCATCCATATTTATTTCCTTGCTGATTTTAGCCTTTAAGGTTCCATCTACTGTGTTTCTTGTGAATTCATTAGAAAAAGAAACTACTTTTGTTTCACCATTAACTACCTCTAAATTCATTATACCATTGATTATTTCCTTTTTCTTCATTGTTTTTACCACATCATACAATACTTTTATTTTATTCATGTTTTATTCCTCCCATAATTTAAAATACAAGTTTTTGCGAGCTCTGCATTACTTGTTTGACCTTATGAGACTATTGTAATAGGTAAAAATAAAATGGACTTAAAGCAATTTTAAAAATTTTATAAAAAACTTTAAAAGTTTTTTAAATTCGTAACTCCAGAAGCTGCATTTAAGATTATGATATAATTACTCAAACAGCAATTGATTTAGCAAGGCAAAATGGGCTTAATAGACGAAAAGAGGTTGATCCAATGAAAGGATTATATGAAGACAATTCTGAAAGGCCATCAGGAGGAAGATTATATAGGCGCCCTAATGAGGTTAAGGTATGTAAAATGTGCGGGGCACCTGTTGGCCGAAATTATAAAAATTGCATAGAATGCTATAACACAATTGAGAACTTATGGTTATTAGATTGGAAAGAGTTATTAGAAAAAGAAAAGATATTATTAGGCAGTGATGATGAAAAGCTGCTTGCCGAAGTAATAATTGAAGAAATAGATAAGCATTCCTGGACAATTGTTGATTCAGCAATGAAAATTATAAAGTGTAAAACCTGTGGTAATGAACTTGGCGGCGGCCCGCTTGAATGTGCCGAATGCTCTTTTGCATTCGGAAATCTTTGGGGATATGATGTAGAGGCAATGAACCAAGGGAAGATGACGGGAAATGAACATGCTCTGCGAGTAGGCAGATGGGTACTTAGATACCCACATAGACAGAAAGAAAAAGTCGTTGAATCATGGAAATTTACAATACCTATTTTAATTACTGGCAAATTACCTACAACACAGATGGGACAGTTTTTTAGAAAGGTAATAGATGAAAATAACTTTGATTTATCAAGTAAGGTTTATCAAAGTTTTGAAGAAGCATATATAGACGTTAAAAATAATACTATGAAATAAAACTGCCCTTTACCCAGTAAAATATTATTACTAGATTCAGCTATTGCAAATAAGGGGAGTAAGTATCCTCCCCCTTTGCAATGGCTCAAACTTATTGAATGTGAAACCATATAATTAACAATTTTTTAATTTTGATTTTGTTATAAAGTTACCTTACCCGCATTACCATAGCCTATGGTAACCTCAGCTTCTTTAAAATGTATTTCATAAACTTCTATCATAGGACCTGCATTTTCAACTGTAGCAGCGAAGCCCGGATATTTTTTAATAATTGCATCTTTTATATCATGTACTGTTAGATTACTTTTTTGAATTATAGCATTTTTAACTCTCACTATCCCAACAGTTCCATCGGGAATTGTTGTAAATGCTACCCTACTATTTTGTGAAATTTCTATTGTTTTTGGTGATTGCTTAAATGTTGGAAAATAAACAACACCGTTGTTTTGAGCATCATAATAAAAAGTAATAATCCTTACGTTTGGAGCATCATCCACTGAAGTAGCCAACGCGAATGTAGCAGTATTTTCCATAACCTTTTCAAACTCTTTTAAAAAATCCATTTTCATTCTCCTCTGTAAATTTATTTAACCAATTATGGCTATTGATTAATATAGTTTTATTATATATAGATAACCTTCACAGCTGTATGTCATGGTTATATGCTATAATAAAAATAAAAATGCAGGTGATACAATTGAAAATTGATAGGCTAATATCCATTATTATGCTACTGCTTGAACGTAAACAAATCAGTGCTACCAAACTTGCGGAAATGTTTGAGGTGACACCTAGAACAATATATAGAGATGTAGAAACAATAAGCTTGGCCGGTATTCCGATTGTTGCTTATCCAGGTGTTAATGGCGGTATTAGCATTATGGAGGAGTATAAGATTGAAAAAAAACTTTTTACTATTTCTGATATCACTTCTCTATTAATTGGACTTGGAAGCATACATTCAACCATGACTAGTGAAGAAGTTCTTAATACTATGGCTAAAGTTAAAGGTTTGGTTCCAGCTGATCAAATTAAAGATATTGAATTAAAATCAAAACAAATTACCGTTGACCACACCCCTTGGATCGGAAACAAAAATGGGAATGTAAATCTTGAGGAAATTAAGATTGCTCTATCTGAAAATAGATTAATATCTTTTAAATATTCCGATCAAAGTGGAATAAAAAGTCAAAGAAAGATTGAGCCCTATAGATTAATACTAAAAAACTTAAGCTGGTATTTACAGGGCTATTGCACTACAAGAAATGACTTTCGTGTCTTTAAACTATCCCGTATTTCATCACTTGAACTTCTAGAAGAGACATTTATTTCTAGGGAATTTGATTATAAAGCTCTAGAGGTATCAACTAATATAGAGAAGAAGAGTGTCCCAATTAAACTTCTCATTGATGAATCACTTCGAGACTTGATGATAGAATTTTGCGGAGTGGATAATATTGAACCTCACGGAAGTAATAAATTTATAGCTTGTTTCCCATTTACAGAAGATGATTTTTCGTATAGTATGATACTTCGTTTAGGTGATAAATGTGAATGCTTAGAACCTGAGAATGTTCGGTTAGAGATTATAAGGCGGGTTGAGAATTTATTAAATATTTATAAAAAAGAAGCAATTCTAAAAAGATAGTTATATTTTTTGATCATACAACACTAACTGTTGGTTTATTTTTATTAAGAAACTAAATATCTTTGGAATAGATGTATTTAAATTTGTTATTAAAGAAAACTATTACTTAAGAGTATTTACCTGATCTGCATATTAAAATACCATACTCCCGAGATAGTAATTAGTATAAAGATAATATAAGCAAGTACAGGCTTCTTATAATGGGTTATTATCGCTGGGAACATCAAAAAATAAAATATGATTGAATACCAGATAGACCATCCGTTTCTATACTCAATTCCTCCAAGAATGTATACAAGAACTTCAAAGCAACTATAAACAAAGATGTATTTTAGGAAATGTAGTAGTATTCTAATTGGGTTTTCAGGGAAAGTTGAAAGAAATAATAGTACGGTACAAGGAAGCAATATAGCTGAATAAGTTAGTTCTATCAAAGCATGGCTCTTTAGGATTCCTGATTTCATTTTCAATAAAAAATGATCAGATGATAAAGCTAAAAAATTATATACTAAGTTCATCATTGGTAAGAAAAGCATTGTACTATGATATTTCTTCCAGTTCCTCCAATTAGTTTGTTTGAAAGTTACGATTGTGATTAATATACATAATATTACATGCATAACATTATACCCCTATCCTAAACCTAGATTTTATCCGATGACTACCAGCCGTAGCCATTAAATGAGTTTTTCATGTCCGTGAGCGTGCCTTATACAATCGTTTTATTAAATTCAAAAATAAAATAGACATTGATAAGGTTATCAAATAAGCAATAAAGGAAAAAGAAAGATTCCAATGTTTATAAGTGAAAACCTTAAATTTCATAGCTGACCATTCAAACGCTGTAGCAAATAATGAAGAGAAAAATATATACAAAGTGAAATACATACCTTTAGTTTTATATCTGTCATAGATATATATGAATATATATCCAAGAGGACTATACATAAAGTATGTAATCAAGTCAAAAAAATCAACCTTTCCTGTATCAAGAATATCATATAAATCATATTGGCTGCCAAGCATTTGCGGGCTAGCAAGAAAATGATCGCTAATTCTTGCTACTAGGCCTGGTTCTATTAGCAGGAGAATTGTAATTGCTCCCGGAAATCTTTTTGGAAGTAAAAACACAATAAATGATCCTATTAGTATGGTTATAACTACAAATATTTCATTTTGATCAAAACTAATTGGCAAAGGAAGCACCTTAGAAAACATATTTTATATGACCTCCTTATCCTTGAAAAGGGTTCTTTTAAAGCATTTATTGAAGAAAAGTGTCAAAAGAATAATTATACTTGATGTTAAAGCAGTCTTCCAGAGGGCCCAATTTCTATACACTAATATACTTGAATGAAGTAGAAACCATTCCATTCCCATTAAGAAAACAAAGCATAGGATAACCATAAACAATTTCTTAGGGATTGATTTTGATTGAAAAAAATAATTTAAGCAGAGTATTACTATAAATGGAGAGTAAAATAAATAAACAAAATGTTGAATGAAAATATGTACCAGCTTTGCTGAAAAATACATAGCCCTAACATTTATAAACAGTATATCAAATACCGTTATGTAAAAAAATGACAATACCATCCAAAGGAAAATGGTCTCTATAGGGTGAAGAACTTTCTCTGTTGAAAAAAAAGTGATAATAACCATAATAAAAATATCAAATAAAAGTGAGTAAACCATTTTTCCTCCTTGTGTGTGTCAGTAATATACTGTGTATTTATACTTCCTGTGAACTTATCCAATTCTTACCACAAGAACTTTTATGCATACAAATACAATTAGTACAGTAAATAAATTCAGCATTTTAGTTTCAGTATACTAAGTTAGTAAGAATAAGCATCTTAATTATTCATTATTTTCCCTCTAGTTTAAAGAAATATACAGAGATATTGAAGCGAATTATAAAAGATTGGAGGTACTGAACTAACATCGTTGGATATAACCTTGCTTCAACTGTGAATATATCCGTACAAACCACAAATAATTGATAAAACTCTCTGAAAAGGTACTTCCCTTACCTGCTACGCTAATATCTATTTTCCAAGTATAACCTTGTAAGATTTATCTGCTAGCCCACTTGATTTTAAAAATCTACAAAATCCTGTAAAACAATCAATAACTTCACTTATAACTTCATCAGTTATAACATTTCTATCCTCCCACCACCAATTTTTTATAATTAAAGGTGCATCTCCCCTATGTATTTCTGGCTCAAACCTTGCTATTATTCTGTCGCCATATAATACAGGCAGCACATAATATCCATACTTTCTTTTAGAAACAGGTACATAAACTTCCCAACTATATTCAAAATCAAAAATATCTTTAACTAACTTTCTGTCCCAAAGAAGATTATCAAGCGGAGCTAAGAAGGTTACCTTTTTAGCAAAATTCTGTTCCAGCTCAACCAGCATATGCGAATCCTCTGCTCTTATGTAAAAGTTCTCATTAACTCCTTCTACCTCAACCCTTAGTAACTCTCCTTCAGCACATAACTCCTGTAATATTTCGCTTCTTAGCTTCTTATCCGAAACAACATGTCCCAGCCATCCGCCGCCATTTCTATCCCAATATACTCCTATGCTGCCTATCCTTCTTTTGAAGTACCATTTATAAAAGCTTCTATCGCTATCAAAAGGATCCTTCATTTGGAGAATTTCTTTTGGGAGTATATTCTCAATAAGGTCATAAATTCTTTGAACATTTTTCTTTTCTTTAATTCCTAAAGTCCCAATATTGAACATATAATCCATAGCTGCACTAGAAAACTTTCCATGTCCCCATTTTCCACTTTTAGCTCCTCCTAAGTCTATTTTAGAAGGTAAACACGCTCCATCCTCAGAAATGTATCTTTCTATAATATCAACATAGGTAATTGCTTCACTTGAGTTTCGCCTTTTGAGCAATTCTTCTATCTCTGATTTCCTTATATTTCTTATTCTTTCAAAGTATGCCCAATCTTCAATGCAATAAATAGACATCATTTTATCCCATCCATCTATTAATTCCCTATCCTCATACATCAACTTTTCCAACATATTGGGTCCATAATTTTCTATTCTAGATTGTAGAATAAGATCTATATTTCGCCCTACTACATTTAATGGGTCATATTGTAAACATCCAACTCTTTTAACAAATTCTTTAATACCCAAATATCCATTAAATGCTTTTGGGTAATGCAGCCCTTGATAAATAACTAAAAATTTTCTTAACTGATCCTTTGATAGACATATTTTTCTCATAAAACCATCTCCAAACTAGTAGTTATAACTGACATTTTTTCTTAAAATAATAATCATTTTAAATTTACTTATCTTATTTTCAAATGCATGTACTATAAATTTTCCCTTCAAGTGTTTCTTCATAGATACATTTGCATCATATCCATACAATTTTCTTTTATCCGATTAACAAGTTCTATTGGGGATATTACTTTGGCTTTCTTACCAAAAGAAAGGATTACACCATACCAAAACTGCTCATTTTCGGGTACTATCAATTCATATTCAAAATCACCATTACTATATTCCTTACAAACCCTACCATTTAAATACTCTCGGCATTTTGACTTCAAACTCCCATCACAATATAAAAGAATCCTAAACTTTTTTCTATCATCTACAGGCTCTTGGAAAATATCCTCCACCTTTTTCAAATCATGTACTCTTGTATTTTCTTTTTCTAATATCTTAAGCGTATCCATTCGAATTAGTTTATACATACGATAGTCCTGATGTTTTGAAGAGTAGCCTATTAAATACCAATTGTACCACTTATAGATTGTGGCAACTGGCTCTACTTCTATTTCCTTTTGTTCATTTTTACAATTTGTATATAAGAAACTAATGCTGCGTTTACTTTGAATAAACTGATTAAGTATAAATAGCATTTGATTAGTGTCTCTGTTTTCATGTACAACGCTTAGATCCATAATTACTGTTTTATCTTCACCTGTACTTAAACTTTTCATTTTCTCTAGGGTAGCTTCGATATCTTTATTGGCATATGCAGAGGCTAGTCCCTCCAATGCACATATTACATAATTATAGTCTATCTCACCTGCAACCTGCTGCTGCATCTTGAAGGTATCCATAATCTCATATCCACCATCTGTACCATAGCTTGATACCACAGGAATTCCTGCCATACACAAGGTATCAATATCCCTCATAATAGTTCTAGTTGATACTTCAAAGTGCTGTGCTAAAAACTGTGCTGATGTGCGGCCGTGATTTAATAGATATATTGTTTCTCCCAACAAGCGACTAATTTTCATCCTTAAGTACTCCTTATTATCATTTTAAACAAGCCCAATAGTCTCCATACTCTGTGCCTTCATTTCCTATAACCTTTTCTTGTGACAGGCTAAAACTCATAAGTTCTAATGCCCCTATCCTCGTATGCCCAAATCCAGAACTTAATTGCATCTTCCATTCGTTCAAGAGTTTCATAGAAAAATATATCACCGTTACAATTATCACTATTAAAGTATGGAACAGCTTTTTCATCACTATATACTCGAAATAAATCCTCAGCATCCTCTTTGTTAACCAACCTTAATAAATATTTTTCATTTTCCAATACAGGACACATTTCGTAAACATCCTTCATGCTATTCAAAACCCCTTTCTTATCCTTTTCCTAATTATAACAAAAAACTATGACAACAGTATGTCATAGTTTAATTTATTTTTACTTACCAGATTTACATATGCATGTACTATAAATTTTCATCGTTGAATTTCATTTACAGTTTTAAGCTGGCTGTCCATTCCAAAAGTCTTCTATTTCCTGTAGAATATCACTTGCAGGTATTAATGTAGCTTCTACAATTGATTTTCCTGTCTTTTTTAGATAATGCTTTATCATATGATAACCACAGGCATAAACTGCACAATATGGCATTCCCTGAGGAAAAAATCCTCGCAGTTTTGCAAGCTCATCACCCCAAAGGTAAGCTGAGATATTATCGCCTTTTGCATCTAAAACATCTTTAATCAGCGGCTTAATATAGTTATTAAGAGTATCCATATCAGTTTTACTTATCCAAGGTCCAACCATATCCTCACCAAACATTGAAGTTGCAAAGTTTTCAGCAAGTCCTTCGCAAACCATCATTTCCCCTTAGGTAATGTCATTCCTCCACTTCTCAAAATAGCGGGTTTTTAATGTTATTTACATATTCTTCTATCCATTCTCTCATTAGCTCTCTACTACTGTGTTCCATCTGAAGTAATTTTAAATATTTTGCTTCCTCTTAGAATTTATTTAGCTTTAGTATACTCATAATCTCATCGAAAAACTGAAATTAATCTCTTTTATTAATTTCTTCTGTTATTAACGATTTTGAAATATACATTGCTTTTATTATGTTCTTAAGTCGAGTGTGATGAGTGGTACCCTCAGCAAATTTCAGCTGTGCTTTTTCACATTTGCTTATAATTGAAGATACAGGGGGTAGTGCTTCTGTCAATTCTTCTTTTGTATATGTGCCCATAATATCTTCATTTGTTATTAATGATTTTGAAATATACAACGCTTTTATCCTATTCTTAAGAAGTGTGTGTTGTGAGGTACCTTCAGCAAATTTGGGCTGCATCTTTTCACAGTTACTGATAGTTGAAGATACAGCTCTTAGTGCCTCTGCCAATTCTTCTCTTGTATATTTTCCCATAGAATTTCCTCCTTTTTTTTAAATTAGACACTTTTCATCAATCCAATTTGAATCTCTCTTTCTTTCTTAACTTCATCTAAATCATTGGGATACAGTAAATTTATCAAAGTGACTGCGTAATCTGAAGCAATTAGGGCGTGCCACTTAACATGAGGCGTAGCAGCAACTTGGCCCATAGCTCTTAACACTTTTACTCTCACAGGGTCTTTTTCTTCACGAGCAAGTCTATTTATCTTAAAGGCAACGTTTCGTGCATCTTGGAATTTCACTTTTCCGTCCTGCCACTTTAGGTTTATTTCAAAGCATTCAGCAATGTCACTGTTATT
>JAUZPI010000130.1 GCA_030706015.1 Bacillota bacterium | reverse complement strand
TTTTGTCTTTGGCTCAATAGCTACGTGAATAACTGGTTCTGGGAATTCCATCTTTTCAAGTATTACCGGATTTTCCTCATCACATAAAGTATCTCCAGTTGTAGTCATTTTTAATCCTACAATGGCACCTAAATCTCCAGCTTCTAAGATATCAACATCTTCTCTGTGATTTGAATGCATCTTAACAAGTCTTCCGATTCTTTCTTTCTTACCCTTTGTTGAGTTAAGAACATAAGAACCACCCTTCATTATTCCAGAGTAAACTCTTGTAAACGCAAGTCTACCAACGAATGGGTCAGTAGCAATCTTAAATGCTAAAGCTGACATTGGTTCATTGTCATCAGTGTGTCTAACTGTATCCACTCCATCTAATGTAACACCTTTGATTGGTGGTATATCAAGTGGTGAAGGCATGTAAGCAACAACTGCATCAAGCATTTGTTGAACACCTTTGTTCTTGTATGAAGATCCACATACAACTGGTACTATTAAATTGTCAATAACACCTTTTCTTAATGCTGCATGTAATTCTTCTTCTGATATTTCTTCACCTTCAAGGTATTTTGTCATTAACTCTTCATCAGCTTCTACTATAGCCTCAATCATTTGAGATCTATATTCTTCAGCAAGATCCTGCATATCTTCTGGTATAGTTGTTTCTTCCATTTGTGTTCCAAGATCATCAGTGAATATTATAGCTTCATTTTTGATCAAATCTATAATTCCTTGGAAATGATCTTCCTTACCTATTGGTAATTGAATTGGAACTGCATTTGCATGAAGTCTTTCTCTCATCATGCTAACGCCTCTAAAGAAATCAGCACCCATTATATCCATCTTGTTTATGTATGCCATTCTTGGAACCTTATATTTATCCGCCTGTCTCCACACTGTTTCAGATTGAGGTTCAACACCGCCCTTAGCACAGAATACAGCAACAGCTCCATCAAGTACTCTTAGTGATCTTTCAACTTCCACAGTAAAATCCACATGTCCTGGTGTGTCTATAATATTTATTTCGTGATCTTTCCAATAACATGTTGTAGCAGCAGAAGTAATTGTTATACCTCTTTCTTGTTCTTGAACCATCCAGTCCATTGTAGCTGCACCTTCATGAACTTCTCCTATTTTATGAGTTCTTCCTGTATAAAACAAAATACGTTCAGTAGTAGTAGTTTTACCGGCATCTATATGTGCCATTATTCCTATATTACGGAATTTTTCTAAAGGATATTTTCTAGCCACTATTTTTTCCTCCTCTCAATTTATAATATACTAGTTAAAACTGTTTTAGCTAAAGCCAAAACAGTTTATTTTAATATTAGTATCTGTAATGAGCAAAAGCTTTATTAGCTTCAGCCATCTTATGAGTATCTTCTCTCTTCTTAACAGCAGCACCTGTGTTGTTTGAAGCATCTAATAATTCACCAGCTAGTTTGTCTTTCATGTATTTGTCTCCTCTTTTTCTAGCTGCATCAAGTAACCATCTGATTCCTAAAGTCTGTCTTCTCTCTGGTCTTACTTCAATTGGAACTTGATAAGTTGCTCCACCTATTCTTCTAGCCTTTACCTCAAGTAATGGCATTATGTTGTTCATTGCTGCTTCGAAAACTTCCATAGCGTCCTTACCTGATTTTGCACTCATTGTTTCAAACGCATCGTAGCATATTTTTTGGGCTACACCCTTTTTACCATCTTCCATTATGTTGTTTATAAGTTTTGTAACAACCTTACTATTGTACACTGGATCTGGTAATACATCTCTTTTAGCTATATAACCTTTTCTTGGCACTTTTCTTCCCTCCTTAACAATTATTATTTAAGTTCATCGGTACTCGGCTTACGCCGCAAAGTGCTTTGGCTTCTGCAAAATATGTATAATATTCAATATATATAAATGCTGAAGACATAGCACTAGTTTATTAGACTATTTTTGTTTTGGTCTCTTTGCACCATACTTTGATCTGCTTTGCATTCTGTTAGCTACACCTGCAGCGTCAAGAGTTCCTCTGACGATGTGGTACCTAACACCAGGAAGGTCTTTTACTCTTCCACCTCTTATAAGAACAACACTGTGCTCTTGTAAGTTGTGTCCTACACCTGGAATGTAAGCAGTAACTTCATATCCATTTGTTAATCTAACTCTGGCAATCTTTCTTAACGCTGAGTTAGGTTTTTTAGGAGTAGTAGTTTTTACAACTGTGCAAACTCCTCTTTTTTGTGGACATTCTTTTAATGCTGGTGCAGTTGACTTTGTTGCTACTGTCTTTCTGCCTTTTTTAACTAATTGACTTATTGTTGGCATATTTCCACCTCCTTAATAAAATAATGCTATATAAATTGATTGAACGCAATTTTGTATCAACTACTACTTAAGTATTGCAACAGCTGCAGCTCCTACATCAATATTGCATAACTTGCCTAGTTCCTTCATAGTAGTTATGTATTTGATTTCAAGTGATTTATCTATAGATGACATTTTAATCTTTTCAACTAACTTAGGATCTGCGTCTTCAGCAACATAAACTACTTCAACTTCATCATTGTTGATGGCTTTCATAGTTTGTTTAATGCCAACTACTTTCTTTCCGGTTAGTCTGTCAACCATAATAATCCCCCTTAAATACCAAATTTAGAGACAAAGCCTTTGCTTTGTCTCCAAACAAATCACACGAATTTTATTTTATCATTTTAATACATTCGTGTCAATGATTTATACTTGCACTTGGTCTAATAGTTCATTATCTTCATTATCAAATTCAGTATTTATTTTTATACTCTTATATCTTGTCATTCCGGTACCAGCAGGTATAAGCTTACCAATTATAACATTTTCTTTCAATCCTATAAGTGGATCTATCTTACCTTTGATCGCTGCATCTGTTAATACTCTGGTAGTTTCTTGGAATGATGCTGCTGATAAGAAGGAATCTGTAGCAAGTGCTGCTTTTGTTATACCTAATAAAGCGATTCTTCCTTCTGCAGGCTTACCACCATTTTTAGTAACTTTTTCATTTTCTTCATTGAAATCAAAGATATCTATCATAGTACCAGGAAGTAATTCAGTATCACCTGAATCCTCTACTTTTACCTTTCTTGTCATCTGTCTTACAACTACTTCTAGATGCTTATCATTTATATCAACACCTTGTAGTCTGTAAACTTTTTGAACCTCAGATAATAAGTAGTTTTTAACAGCCTGAACTCCCTTGATTCTAATAACATCATGTGGATTTATTGAACCTTGAGTGATTTCGTCTCCAGCCTCAATCTTATCTCCGTTTTGAACCTTTAAACTAGAGCCAAATGGAATATCATAACTTACTTCTTCACCAGTTTCAGTAGTTATATAAACTACTCTCTTCTTCTTTGTTTCTTCTATTCTAACTGTACCAGATACCTCACTTACAATAGCTAATCCCTTAGGTTTTCTTGCTTCAAATAATTCCTCAACTCTTGGAAGACCCTGGGTTATATCGGCACCGGCAACACCACCAGTGTGGAAGGTTCTCATTGTAAGCTGTGTTCCAGGTTCTCCGATCGATTGTGCTGCTATAATACCAACAGCTTCACCAATACCAATCTTTTGAGCAGTAGCCATATCCATACCGTAACACTTTGCACAAACACCGTACTTAGAATTACATGTAAATACAGATCTAATTTTTACCTTCTTAACCCCTGCCTTCTCAATTGCTTCTGCTCTATCAACATCCATATAGGAATCTTTAGCGGCCAATACTTCACCTGTTGAAGGATCTAATATATCTTCAGAACTATATCTACCAGTTAATCTTTCTTTAAGTGATTCGATAATTTCGTTTCCTTCTTTTATTTCACTAACCTCGTAGCCTTCATGGGTTCCACAATCTTCGCTTCTTACAATAACATCCTGGCTTACATCAACAAGTCTTCTAGTTAAGTATCCTGAATCCGCAGTTTTAAGTGCAGTATCCGCGTTACCCTTTCTAGCACCGTGAGTTGATATAAAGTACTCTAGGACGTCTAGACCTTCCCTAAAGGATGATCTTATTGGAATTTCGATAATCTTACCAGATGGGTTAGCCATCAGACCTCTCATACCTGCTAACTGCTTAATCTGACTCTTAGAACCTCTCGCCCCAGAGTCCGCCATCATGAATATTGGATTGAATCTATCCAAGTGCTCCATCAATGCATTAGCAACTTCTTCAGTAGTGTTGGTCCATCTATCGATAACTCTTTCATATCTTTCATCTTCGGATATGAAACCTCTTCTATACATCTTCTCAATTTTTTCTATAGCTGAATCTGCTTCTTCAAGTAATTGTTTTTTAGCTTCTGGAACTGTCATATCGGATGTCGATACTGTGATAGCACCGATGGATGAATAATGGTATCCTTTAGCTTTAATCTTATCAAGCATTATAGATGTAGCTGTAGGACCATGTTTTAAATAGCACTTATCTATAATTGTTCCAAGATTTTTCTTACTAACTAAGAAATCAACTTCTAACTTGAATTCATTTTCAGGTTTTGTTCTATCAATAAATCCTAAATCTTGAGGGATTGATTCATTGAATATTATCTTACCTGGTGTTGTTTCTACTATTCCGTATATTATCTTACCATCTTTTATTTTTGACATTCTAACCTTTATTTTAGCATGAATACCAATATCCTTTATTTGATAAGCCATAAGAACTTCTTCAACAGATGAGAAGTATCTTCCTTCACCATTTACACCATCTTTATCAAGTGTTAAATAATATGATCCAAGAACCATATCCTGTGTAGGTACACAAACTGGCTTACCATCTGAAGGTTTTAATATATTATGTGCAGCAAGCATTAAAAATCTAGCTTCAGCTTGTGCTTCAACGGATAATGGAACGTGTACTGCCATCTGGTCGCCATCGAAGTCCGCATTGTACGCTGTACATGATAATGGATGAAGTTTAATTGCTCTACCTTCTACCAATATAGGTTGGAATGCCTGTATTCCCAATCTATGTAGCGTAGGTGCACGGTTTAAAAGTACTGGATGGTCAGAAATCACTTCCTCCAAAACATCCCACACCTGTGGCTGTACTCTTTCTACCATTCTCTTTGCACTCTTTATATTGTGAGCAACTCCACTTTCAACTAACTTTTTCATAACGAATGGCTTAAATAGTTCTAATGCCATTTCTTTTGGCAAACCACATTGATACATTTGAAGTTCAGGTCCAACAACTATAACTGAACGTCCTGAATAGTCAACACGCTTACCAAGAAGGTTTTGTCTAAACCTTCCTTGTTTACCTTTTAACATGTCTGAAAGTGATTTTAATGGTCTATTTCCAGGACCAGTAACTGGTCTGCCCCTTCTTCCATTGTCGATAAGAGCATCAACTGCTTCTTGCAGCATTCTCTTTTCGTTTCTAACAATGATATCTGGAGCTCCTAAATCTAAAAGCTTCTTTAATCTGTTATTTCTATTAATAACTCTTCTATATAAGTCATTAAGATCTGAAGTAGCGAATCTTCCACCATCTAATTGAACCATCGGTCTTAAATCTGGTGGTATAACAGGGATAACATCTATTATCATCCATTCAGGCCTATTACTTGACTTTCTAAATGACTCACAAACTTCTAATCTTCTTATGATTCTTACTCTTTTTTGGCCAGTGCTTGTTTTCAAGTCCTCTTTTAATTCTCTTGACATTTCTTCAAGTTCTATTTCCTCAAGAAGTTTCTTGATGGATTCAGCACCCATTCCTGCTTCAAAGCCTTCTTCGCCATATTTGTCTACAGCTTCTCTATATTCCTTCTCATTTAGAAGTTGTTTCTTTAATAATGGTGTTTCCTTTGGATCTAATACAACATAGGAAGCAAAATATAATACTTTTTCAAGGGCTCTAGGTGACATATCTAGTATAAGTCCCATTCTTGAGGGAATACCTTTAAAATACCAGATATGGGATACTGGGGCAGCAAGTTCAATATGCCCCATTCTCTCACGTCTAACCTTTGCTTTTGTTACCTCAACGCCACATCTATCACAGACAATTCCCTTATATCTAACTCTCTTGTATTTTCCACAGTGACATTCCCAATCTTTTATTGGCCCAAATATTCTTTCACAGAACAAACCATCTTTCTCTGGCTTTAATGTTCTATAATTAATTGTTTCCGGTTTTTTAACTTCTCCTCTAGACCATTCTCTCACCTTTTCTGGTGAAGCTAAACCTATTTGCAATGCATCAAAATTATTTAATTCCAAGGGTATATCCTCCCTTCATTTTAGTGCTCATCATTAAAATCTTCAAGTTCTAATCCCTCTTTAAGATCATCTAACGGTAAGTCATCGTAATCTAAATCTAAATCTTCCTCAACTTCAACTTCTTCAGTTCCTTCAAAGTAATCATCATCCTGCGCTGGCATAGGAATGGTCTCTTCAGAGCCTTCAATGTTTATATCTAACTCTTCCATTTCTTCATCAACTGATTCTTTAAGTTTAATTTCTTCATTGTTATCAGCTAACACTTTTACGTCTAAACAAAGCGCTTGTAATTCTTTGATTAATACTTTAAAGGATTCAGGTATACCTGGTTCAGGTATATTTTCACCTTTAACTATGGATTCATAAGTTTTTACTCTTCCCACAACGTCATCGGACTTAACTGTAAGGATTTCTTGTAAAGTATGTGCTGCTCCATATGCTTCTAGAGCCCAAACTTCCATTTCCCCAAATCTCTGTCCTCCGAATTGTGCTTTACCACCAAGTGGCTGTTGAGTAACTAGTGAGTATGGACCTGTAGATCTAGCATGTATTTTATCATCAACTAGATGGGCTAGTTTTAAGATATACATGTATCCAACTGTTACCCTGTTATCAAATGCTTCTCCTGTTCTTCCATCGAACAGTATTGTCTTTCCATCATCATCGTATCCTGCTTTTCTTAGACATTCAACTATCTCATCTTCAGTTGCTCCATCAAACACTGGAGTAGCTACATGCCATCCAAGATTTGATGCTGCCCAGCCTAAATGTACCTCTAAAACCTGACCGATATTCATACGAGATGGAACACCCAGAGGGTTTAGACAGATTTGTAGTGGTCTACCATCTGGTAAGAAAGGCATATCTTCTTCTGGTAATACTCTTGAAATAACACCTTTATTACCATGTCTACCAGCCATCTTATCTCCAACTGATATTTTTCTCTTTTGAGCTATATAGCATCTTACAAGTTCATTAACACCTGGTGGTAATTCATCTCCATTTTCTCTAGTGAACACTTTTACGTCTACAATTATGCCTGCTTCACCATGTGGAACTCTTAAAGAAGTATCTCTTACTTCTCGAGCCTTTTCACCAAATATTGCTCTTAATAATCTTTCTTCTGCAGTTAGTTCAGTTTCTCCTTTAGGAGTTACTTTTCCAACTAGAATATCTCCTGATCTAACCTCTGCACCTATTCGTATTATT
The DNA here is from genome assembly GCA_030706015.1 of Bacillota bacterium. Classification (GTDB taxonomy): domain Bacteria; phylum Bacillota; class Clostridia; order Clostridiales; family Clostridiaceae; genus JAUZPI01. Next base: position 2,496 of record JAUZPI010000130.1, on the reverse strand, counting down.
CCTCTTTCATCTATATCCTTAAGCGCATCTTCGCCAACATTCGGTATATCTCTTGTTATTTCTTCAGGTCCTAATTTAGTATCTCTTGCTTCTGATTCATATTCTTCAATATGAATTGAAGTAAACACATCTTCACGAACTAACTCTTCAGATATAAGCATAGCATCTTCGTAGTTATATCCTTCCCAAGTTATAAATCCTATTCTGATATTTTTACCTAAAGCAATTTCTCCTAAATCTGTTGATGGACCATCAGCTAAAACTGTATCAACTTCAACTTTTTCACCTTTGCTAACTATAGGTCTTTGATTTATACAAGTACCTTGGTTAGATCTCTTAAATTTCAATAATTTATATGAATCTATGCTGCCTGTGTCATCTCTTCGTACTCTTACTTCATTTGCACTAACATACTCTACTACACCTGCATGTTTAGCCTTAGGTAATACTCCTGAATCAACAGCAGCTTTATACTCTATTCCAGTACCTACTACAGGGGCCTGTGGTCTTAAAAGCGGAACTGCCTGACGTTGCATGTTTGAACCCATCAGAGCACGTGATGCGTCATCATTTTCTAAGAAAGGTATCATTGCTGTTGCTACTGAAACCATCTGTCTTGAGGATACGTCCATCAGATCAACTTCAGTGCTAGGAACTACAATAGTATCTTCCTTGGCTCTTACTGTAACCTTTTTATCTACAAAATGTCCTTCTTCATCTAAAACTTCGTTAGCCTGAGCTACCATGAATGCATCTTCTTCATCTGCAGTAAAGTATCTGATTTCACCTGTAACTCTGCCAGCTTTTTTGTCAACAATTCTATATGGACTTTCTATAAAACCATATTCATTAACTTTTGCATAGCTTGCTAATGAATTTATAAGACCTATATTTGGACCTTCTGGTGTTTCTATAGGACACATTCTACCATAATGTGAATGGTGAACGTCTCTAACTTCGAAACCAGCTCTTTCTCTAGAAAGACCTCCTGGTCCTAATGCTGATAATCTTCTCTTATGAGTTAATTCTGATAATGGATTTGTTTGATCCATGAACTGTGAAAGCTGAGAACTTCCAAAGAACTCTTTAATTGCTGCAGCAACCGGTCTTATATTTATTAATGCTTGAGGAGTTATTATTTCTTGGTCTTGAATAGTCATTCTTTCCTTAACTACTCTTTCCATTCTTGACAAACCAATTCTAAATTGATTTTGAAGTAATTCTCCTACAGATCTCAATCTTCTGTTTCCTAGGTGATCTATATCATCTACATCACCTATCCCGTAAGCTAATCCTAGTTCATAACTTACAGTTGCAAATATGTCATCTTTGATTATATGTTTTGGAACTAATCTATTTATATTCTTTTTAATTTCTTCTTTAATAGAAGCTTCATCTGTGAAATTATCCAATATCTCCTTCAATGTAGGATAATGAACAAGTTCCTTAATGTTTATGTCGCTTATATCGAAACCTATATGCTTATGTATGTTTACAAAATTGTTTCCAATTACACGTATGATTTTGTCATCTATTTGTACTTCAACAATATTTATACCTAAGTTTTGTATTTCTAGGGCAGTTTCTCTATCGATTCTTTCACCCTTCTGAACAATAATTTCCCCAGTTTCAGGGTTTACTACATCTTTTGCAGCAACTTTATTAGCTATTCTTAGGCTTATAGCTAACTTTTTATTAAACTTGTATCTACCTACTCTTGATAAATCATATCTTTTTGCATCGAAGAATAATGAATCTATTAATGATATAGCACTATCCACTGTTGGAGGCTCACCTGGTCTAAGTCTCTTATATATCTCTAGCAGCGCCTCTTCTTTTGTCTTAGTATTATCTTTTTCAATGGTAGCCTTTAATCGCTCTTCTTCGCCAAAAAACTCAGTTATTTCGGCATCCGAACCATACCCCATAGATCTTACTAATATGGTTATTGGAAGCTTTCTAGTTTTGTCTATCCTCACATAAACTACATTGTTAGAATCAGTTTCGTATTCTAACCATGCTCCTCTATTAGGAATTACAGTAGAAGCAAATAATTTCTTACCAGTTTTATCTACAGTATAGTCATAGTAAACACCTGGTGATCTAACCAATTGGCTAACTATAACTCTTTCTGCTCCATTAATGACAAAAGTACCTTGTTCTGTCATCAGTGGAAAGTCACCCATAAATACTTCTTGTTCTTTAACTTCACCTGTTTCCTTATTTAGCAATCTTACCTTTACTTTTAAAGGCGCTGCATAGGTGGTATCTCTTTCTTTACATTCTTCTACTGAATACTTGATATTATCCATATCAAGCTTGTAGCCTACAAATTCTAGAACAAGATTTCCTGTATAATCTTGTATAGGATTAATGTCATCGAATACCTCTTGTAAACCCTCATTTAAAAACCACTTATAAGAGTCTAACTGAACCTCGATTAAATTAGGCATCTTTCCTACTTCAGTAATTTTTGAAAAACTCATTCTTGTTCTT
>JAUZPI010000013.1 GCA_030706015.1 Bacillota bacterium | reverse complement strand
TGAATGAAACTTAGAAATATCAAAATAATCAAAGTCTAGAATTCCAATTACAATTGTTTTCTTTAAATCTTTATATTTACCACCGGACTTTATGGATTCAGAATACATCTTTGATAAATAGTACAGCATCCTCTCTACAATGTTCTTCTGGTCTATTAGTTGTATCTCTATGTCAATTTGAGTATTTTCCATTGTCTCCGCTCTTACATCAAGTCTTCCTGTCTTATCTGTAATAAGTTCTTTTACTAATTCCTTATTATCTATAATTGTAATATCTTTTAACTTGCTATCGCCTTCTAGTTTTAGTATAGCATTCAGTAATGAAATAAGGTTTTCCTTAACTTCATTCTCACCGAATATCTTCTTAAATATGAAATCATTGGTGGGCTTTAATCTATTGGGAATCATGTTATCATCTCCTGTATATTTACAAATTCTATATTTATATATTACCATATTCCCATTATATTAATAACAACAAAATACAAAAGAATTATTTTTATCACTGCAATACTTTGCAAAAGACATGACATCTAACGTCTCTTACTCCCGACGTTTTGCTGCCTTAGATAGCTCTCTATCTTAGGCAGCAAAACGTCGGGAGTATTTTGTTATGAGATGTTTTAGGTCTTACACCTTCTTTCAATCGTGCAACTTTCACTAGTCTTTTTACTACCTTTTCACAAAATAACAACGTATGAATTACATGTTTAATATACTAATTAGTTTTTAGTAATCCATTCTTTGCTTGTATATATATTCATATCACGTCCATTGATATTTACAGTATTTTTATTAAACCATATTACAGTAGGTTTTTCACCCCAATTACCTTGATATAAAGTTTTAATGTCTTTTTTTAGAATCCCATAGTAAATTCGTTCTAATTCTATATATGTATCTCCACCTAATGCGCCTTGATTACTATCTATGGTAACTGCGCAATAAATTCCATTAGGTGAATATTGTCTATCAATTACAGTATTAGTTTCAAAGTCTATGAATATGCCCAATAAACCAACAGGAATTAATAATGCATAGATTAAAATCCCTATAGTTCGTGTAACTGGAATTAATCCCTTCAAGAAGAATAACGGTAATATTAAAATCATTGTTATTACTTTAAAAGGTATTCCTGAAAAAGCTAATAAAATGGGTAAGAAAAATAAAATAATTGATATAATATTTTTCTTTTTACTCTTATAAAAAGATATAATTGCACACGCCAAAATAATAAAATATAAAAATTTAAGAATGATAATAATTGTTGAGTTTATAAATACCAGATCTAACATGTTAAATATAATAGCTATAATAATGAAAGCAAAATAAATAACTACGCCGCTTTTTTCAATTAAATTTATATTTTTCAACATACTACTCCTTATTCATGAATTATCATTATAATATAAGTTTTATATCACTTACTTCTTAATAAATACTTACACGATTTATCCTTAATCCTCACAAAATTCAAAAACGCGTGCTCTGCTCTTCCATAGACCTAAAATGTCTCATAACGTTCCGCATTCAAGACGTTCCTGAGCCTAGCCAGACTTGGCTTTGTAAAGGAATGTGCTTTGGCTTCTTCGAAGGCTTGACCCTCATAGCCAAAGCGAACTTAAATGCATTGTTATATGAAGTTCGGCCACTACACTCCCGTAAAAATATTTAATCCAAACTCACTGTAAATTCATATTCGTCAGATTTACTAATCAGCGATATCTCTGTATTTGAAATCCACTTTAATTCACCTAAATATTTTGTATATGCCCACTCGTCAGGTAAATCCGTAGCTACTTTTTCTTGTTTTACAATAGCTCCATTTTTATCTGTTATGACAATACTTATCTCACTTTTGTATAAATCATGTTCTACAAGTACCTTTGCTATATACTGCCTTCCTGGGCTACTTTTTTGTTTTTTCCATATTCGTTTATTAACATAGTTTTCTGAAATTACTTGATTATAGGCATTCTCAAAAATCCCCTTGTCCCAGCGTTCTATCTCAACTATCTCAGTTATTGCATTTTTAATTAACTCTAAAGTTTTTCTTTTTTTATCAATATCGCTAAGTTTCAAAAAACTGTCAATATCTAATTTTACTTGTACATGATAAAACCCTCCGAACGCTCCTGGTCCTCTATCAATATTTGGCACACATTCAATAATTATTCTCCAACATTTATCGTTTTTGAACTTCCCTAAATGATAAACATATAAAGAAGAAATGCACCTTGTTTGAAGCCTAAATTTAAAATTTCTTTCCTTACAATTTTTTTGATAATCAGCCGTAGTTATTTTGTTGCATTCATCTTCGCTTTTACCAACTAATTCTGTCAGAACATTTTTGTTTGGTTTGTATGGTACATCAAAAAATATATCACGTAAAATCGGCATAGCTCCCTCCAAAATATCGGGTAATATCTTACAAAACCGCTAGTAAGTTTATTATAATTTCAGGTAACGTCTCTAATTCCCGACACCGAGAAGCTTAGAAAGCTCTTTTCTTAGCTTCGCAGGTGTAGCTTGGCTGTCTTTTCAAGCCAAGCTGAACGGGATTTTATGTTACTGATGGTATATATTCTTGCCGGATTCTATAGAAACCACTTACTCCTTAACTGACATTCTCCAAATTCCCCATAGAGTGCAAAATGCATGATCTTCATATGGATATTTCTCCATTAACAACTGCTGAACTGTTTTTGCTTTTTCAAACTCCTCAATAAGTCCATATTCAGAGAGTTCATTAGGTAAAAATGCTTTATCAAATCCTCCACAATTAACTAAAGCACTAATTCGAGTATCATCCTCAACTAAATCATAACCACAAAATTTAAATCTTGAATCAATTTCGCTGTTCTTACAGTCTATTTCTGGTTCTCTGATTACAGCTAGAATTTGCTTATCCTCTGAACCTCTCACTTTTTCAATGAGCCACTCCAAATCATTTGAAATGTCAAAATAATACTCATTTTGTTTTAGGTGAACATAATCTTTTTCTTCAAACTCTCGAATGATATTAGGACATAATGCACAATCAAGTGAAATGATTTCTTTTACATGGAAAAGTTTGGACCAGGCTTTGTATTTTTCTGTTGGTACAAAAGTTTCTAATGCAATAAATCCAATATTCATCTAATTAGCCTCCTCGCTGTAATACTATATTTTTCAATTTCTTATCCTGTTATTGCCATTGTTTTGCAACTGAAGTATCTTGAATATATACTTTCAGATAACGTTCTCGCACTCAAGACGTTCCTGAATCGGACCCCAGAGGAATACTCCCTGGCTACGCTTGCGCCGGTGAAGGAATGTGCTTTGGCTTCTTGGAAGGCTTACCCATTTCAGCCAAAGCGAACTTGAGTGCATTGTTAGTTGAAGTTACTGGTCTACACCTAGCCTGAGTTCGTTATTCTTTGTTTAATTATTGAATTTGTTCTTTGCCTATAAATCCAAGCGTCTCAGCATCGCGATTCTTAATCATGTAGCAAAACTCAAATTTTCCTTTAACTTTACTTGGTTTTTTTACCTTTTTTATCATTGAGTTTTCGCAAATCGATAAACTTCCTGCATTAAATTTAATGTATATCTCCTCACGGTTATGCTCAATAGAAGTAACCTCTGATTTTATACTTAAATCAACTTTTTGAAGGTAAAAATAAACCCCGTTTAAATCTGAAGGCATATCAAATAGAAATGAGAATATATTTGTACACGGCTCTACTCCTTGAGAGCATTCAGGACATAGTACTTCTCCATAATATGCTATGAACCTTTCTTCCTCGTTCACTTCAACTTTACACTTATAACATGAATACTTAATTTTAAATCATCCTTTCTATTTAAATCACCTGTATCTTAACCTCTACTATAGCCTAGCTAACAAGTTGCTCTTAAATAATCTAGCCATGAAAACTAAAAAAAATTTAGTGCGTAATCTTTTTTTAATAGACCTGTAATTTCAACTAACTACTATATTATCGCATGTCGTTTATATATCTAAATTAATAGGTGTTGTCGTTGGTAATGTGGTGAATATTTTTTATATAGCTGGCGTAAACAAAACATTACCATCATCTGCAATTATACAGATTATAACATATTTCTTGAAGTTTGAGTATGTAATTGATATTATTGGATTATCCTAAAGGATAACGTGTTCTAAGTGTCCTTGACACTAAGAACTCTGTTTATATTCCGATATAGTTTAATTATTGGTTTTAATTTTAGAAAGAAGGGTTATGTTGATTGGATTTTAAGATATTAGTAGTTGAAGATGAATATTCAATAAATGATATATTAACAGCGGCACTTGAACTAGAGGGTTACAAGGTTGAAAGTGCATTTTCTTCAAAGGAGGCTAGAGAACTGCTGGAAAGCTTTAAGCCGGACCTGACACTGCTGGATATTAATTTGCCTGACGAAAACGGCTTTGAGTTATGCAGGTTTATAAATTTAAATTATAAGATACCTATTCTTATGCTTACAGCTAGAAATGATATTGTGGACAAGGTGTTGGGGCTTGAGCTTGGGGCAGATGATTATATAACTAAGCCTTTTGAAATAAAGGAGGTAATCGCCAGAATTAAGGTTGCATTAAGAAGGGTAGAAAAATACAGTACTCTTAATGATGATGTTGGTTTTATAAAGCTAAATACTGAGGTAAGTATTAATTTGGAAAAGAGGATAGTAACTAGATCAGGGGAAAATGTGAGGCTTAAGCCAAAGGAGTATGATTTATTAGCTTTCCTAGTTAAAAATAGAAATAGAGTTTTCTCAAGGGATGAGCTGCTGGATAAGGTCTGGGGTTTTGACTACGAGGGTGAAGATAGAACCGTGGACATACATGTAAGAAGGTTAAGAGCAAAGCTAGATAATCCAAATGAAATATCAATTATTGAAACAATATTTGGAGTGGGATATGTTATGAGGTGAGGCAGTGCAAAGCAGTATAAGAACAAGATTTACTATTGGATTAGGTGTAATATTCTTATTCTCTTTAGTGATTTTAAATTTATTAACTAGAGAGGCACTAAGAATGAGCACGGAAAGAGCAATTGAAAATTCCTCAAGAGAAGTAATAAAGAATACTAGTGATTATGTTCACTATAGAATGGTAGTTGATAATGTAGATATGACCTCAGAGGGGCTTAAGAAGGAGGCGGCAAAAATAGTTGATTATTTCTCTATTAATTACAATTATGATAGTGAAATAAGTAATATGAAAGGTCAGCTTTTAGAGAAAAGCGGAAGTTTTCCTAATAAAGCACTAGTAACTAAGTCAATTAATAGAGCAGTATCAGAAAAGGCTGTAGTTGAGGTGTATTACAGTAAGGATAATGTTTATGGCATATTAAGTTACCCTTTGTATTTAAATAATTATTACATAGGTATAATAACCGTTAGCAAGGATTACACTGAGCTGTTCAGTATTAACAGCAAAATAACGGGGATATTGATGGTGGTAGATATAGGTGTATTTTTATTTATCTTTGCTGTATCCTTCTTGTTTATTAGCAGAATAACGAAACCAATAACCTTATTAACAGCTGAAGTGAAAAAGGTAGGAGAAGGAGATTATAAGTCATCCTTACAAGTCAATAGCAAGGACGAGATAGGTATATTATCAAAAGAATTTGTAACAATGAAAGAAAAGATTAGACAGCAGATAGACGCCATTAATCAAGAAAAAAATAAGGTATTGAGGCTTGAAAAGGGCAGGAGAGAGTTCTTTAATAATGTTACGCATGAATTAAAAACGCCATTAACTGCAATTACAGGATATGCTCAAATGCTTTTAGATAAAAGGGTAGTAGACGATAAATTCAAAAACAGAGCAGCAGAAAGAATCTATCTGGAAGGTAATAGAATGCATAAATTGGTGTTGGATCTAATTAGTGTATCAAAGGGTTTGTCACTGGTAGAGGAAGAAAATGTAGAAATTGATATGAAAAATTTAGTTAGTGAAATATGCGGAGACATGGAAGGTAAGGCAGATAAATATTCTCTTAAAATAATATTAGATTTGCAGCAGGGTTTTATTTTGGGAAAGGTCAATAAGATAAGGCAGCTTGTAATCAACCTGATTGATAATGCAATAAAATATTCCTATAATAGCACGCAAATTAATGTAAAAATATATAGTGAGGAAAATATGCTGGTATTAGAGATAACAAATCATACAGAGCCAATACCAGATGAAATATATACTCGTATTTTTGAACCTTTCATAAAAAATCCAAAGCTTCATGAAGCAGAGAGCAGCGGATTAGGTCTATATATAAGCAGTGAAATAATAAAGGAGCATAATGGGACAATATCTATTGAAAACGGCAGCACTGTAATTGTTAAAGTAAAAATCCCTTCACTAGGAAACAACTTGGAAATAAGTTGAGCAATTTTGGAAAGAACTTGGTGCTATATTAAATGTAAATTAGTGAGGGAGATGGTGAAATGTTAAAATTTAAAAAAGCAGTTATCTTAGGATTATCAATAATATGTGCCTTTGGGCTTATTGGGTGCGGAGATAAAAGCAAGGAAATAATATTAAGTAATGATTCCAAAAGGGAGCTGAATGCAGCAAATAATGAGTACGAATTTAACAAAGTAAAGGAATTATCTATAGATAAAAATATAGAGCCATTGATTTGGAAGGATGATAATGATTTTATTGCAATTGATAATGTTGGAACACAGTATGATATTTATAATGTTAATGTAAATACTTCAAAACTTACTCTAATAAATACGATTAATGGGCAGCACATATCACAATGGGGAGACAGGGATAAACTAGTATATATGCAGGACGGAAAATTTGGTATATATGATTTAAAGACAAATACTAGTAAAGTAATTTATGGATTAGAAGATATAGAAAAGGAAATTAATGAATCTAATTATGTGCCTAATAAGGATAACTCATACAGCAGTGCTGTTTCTTTGGGATTGGTAAAAGGTAGCGATAAATATATGTATATCGTAGATAAGTATAGTAATGATAAAAATGGGACATTATTCAGAATAATAGACCTGGAAACAGGAAAAGTGATTGTAAAGAGTACACCAGCAGCTGAGATAAATCCATATATGTTCTTCTATAGTAAATATAATAACTCTATCTACACTCAAATATTTTGGGGTATTAAAGATGGTGTGGCTGTTTCTGGGATTTACCAATATAAATTGGAGAAACCACAAGTTCCTAGCAAGGTTGAGAAGCTAAATTTTATTACTGACATGACTAAAGATGGGAAGATAATATATACAGTCAATTCTACGGAAAATGGTATATTAAGATATGATATGCAAAATGATAAGCTAACGGAGGTAACTAACCTAAGAGATAGAGATGGATTAAGTAATACTGAGTCTTTAAGATATCCTACAGTAAATCTTAGCAGCACGGATAATTTTATATATTATGGTGAGGAAAAATCAAGTATTGGCAGTAATAAATCAAGTAGAAGTACGTATATTGGATATGTTAATGGTGACAAAATAAGCGGAGTAAGAAGGATACCTATAGAAGAGCTTGGTACGCCAGCTTTTGGGAACATTGTTTTTGATGCAAAGGATAATCGATTTATTTTTAAATATTACTACAGCGATGGAAGCAATGGACCGCTTAAATACAAATACTATATTTATGAAATAAAAAAAGGATTGTAACAGGAAAAGGCTTACTTGGGTACAAGTAAGCCTAATTTTCGTTACTATAAAGCAACTTATACTCTATTTGCAGTTACACTTAAAAGAGTTTCTGAACTGGAGGTTATCTGTTCAAGGGTTGCAGTAATTTCTTTTGTGGCAGCAGCCTGGCTTTCTGCAACCTCGCCAGCTTTGTTCATCTTTTCTGTAATCTCCTCTATAACCTTTGTCATTGCTGAAAGTTCGGCTACTATTTTTTTAGTAGAATCGCTGCTGACCTGAGAAAGCTTTCTCATCTCTTGAGCTACCACCGTAAAGCCCTTACCAAACTCGCCAGCTCTGGCTGCTTCTATGGCAGCATTTAAACCAAGAAGGTTTGATTGAGAGGAGATATGTTCAATTAAACTAGTTATTTCATGGGTTTGTTTAATTTTTTCTTCTGCCAGCTTAGTGGATTCTTCAATACTTGCCATCATATCAGATAGGTGCTGAGATCCGCTGGAGATTTGCTGGATGCTTATATTGGCTTGTTCAATAGAATTGTGCAGTGCAGCAGATGCATCTTTTACCTGGTGTCTTTCCTCCAGGCTTTTTGCAAAGCCAACAGCTCCAATAATTTCGCCGTTTGAGTCCTGTATAGGGCAGGTAATCATCTTGAATGGAAAGCCGCATACCTCCCTTGGTACCACTGAAGATATTGCTCTGTTTTCTCTCATGCACTGAAGTAAAGGATCACCCTTAGGTAAAGGATCTCCTATATTGGTATCTATTCTAACTCTTTCGCCTGGAAAGTATCCTAAGAATTTCTCTTTGTCTGTAATACATGTTGTAACATCTTCCTGTAAAATATCCTTTAGCAAAGGTAATACATTTAATAGTGATTCAATAATTTTGTCCTGCATCAATAAATCCCACCTTTTTAACTTTTCCTATGTATCTTATATAATTGTATCACACAATGTAATAGATGGAAGAATGGTGATAAATTGTAATTGTGAATAAATTGTTAAATTAAAATCGTCTGTCAATATCGTAATGTATTTTATTTAATTTCAGGACTTTTAATCCAACAGTACTCGTCTCTATATTCCTTGGGTGAAAGCCCGGTATGCTTTTTAAAGGTTCTCCAAAAATGTGCATTATCATTGAAGCCTACTCTGTCCATAATCTCTGAAACAGGAAGTTTGGTATCTCTAAGCATTGTAGCTGCCAGATTAATTCTAAGTTTTATCAAATAATCTATAATTGAGAAATTTGTAGCCTTATAGAATTGTTCATTTAAGGAAGTACGATTTGTGTTAAACATAACTGCAAGCTGGTCTAGTGTAATCTTCTCTTGATAATTGTTATGTAAATAGCTTATTAAATTCTCAACACTGTCTGAGGCTGATGAAAAATTGTCTCCTGCAGAGTGCTTTCTTGAATCGAAAAGCTTTGTTATTAATATAAGCAGTTCAAGGAAATAGGAACGAGAACGACAGGGCCAGAACATATCATGCTGCTGAATAAGTTCCTTTCCTACAGAATCAAATAGCTTGGATACTCTTGAAAATGTATTAGGACCAATAGAAAATAGACCGCTGTAGCTATCCTCACGATGTATAAATGGTAAAAGAAGATAGCAGTCCTGATCCATAAAGGTAACTCCATCCTCTGAATATCTAATGTTTTCAAAATTAAATAGAGTATTGATTATATGAGGATAAAAATATATGCATCTAGCAGTTATATCAGGACAGTTCTTAAACTCAGGAACCTCTAATTCATTAATACATAACAGGGCTGGTGCCATAAAACTTATAGAATGTTTGTCAAAGCATATTATTCCAGAGCCTTTTTCTATTAATATCAATCGAAAGCATTTCTCAGCTGGCTTCTCGCTTATAAGAGCTGCATCACTATGAAGAATGGGATGACTGTATCCGATGTAGAATTTTCTTCCAACTGTTTCGTAAATCATAATTCACCTCATGTTATCTGCATATTGTATCCTAACATTATATCACATTTTGTCTGAAAGTTTACAGCACGAAAATGACATTGCTAATAAGCAGCATTATACTGTTAATTTGCAATTCTATAGAAATATAATTTCCCTTAGAATTGTAGATAAGCACTATATAGAAGCGTAACAGTATTGTGGAAAGGATGTTTTTAAGATGAGCAAATTAGGAAGAAAAAAAGGTTTAATAAAGGGTTTAGTAATGCTGCTGTTAGTTAGTGTTTCAATACCTCTATCTGTAGGCTGCAGCACTAAGGCAGGTGATGTAAAGGAAGTGAATAAGCAAGAGAAGAAGGAGGAGAAAATTGACTCAATAAAAGTTCAGTATATAGGTAATTCTTGTTTCTACTTAACTCTTTCCAATGGAATGCATATAGTAACGGACCCATATCAAAAGGGCTTTGATACTGATTTTGGACCTTTTCCAAAGGTTTCGGCGGAGCTGGTAACTGTATCGCATACCCATTCAGATCACACAGGCTGGGATAGAGTTGGAGGAAAGCCAAAGGTTATACAACCAACAGAATTGAATAAGCCTATAAAAGTTGGAGCTGTTGAAGTAACCGGATATCCATCACTACACGGTGCTGGTATGGGAGACAATACGATTTTTGTGTTTAAAATAGGGGATTTTAAAATTGTACACTTGGGTGAAGTGGGAAAAATTGAATCCCAGGAAACTCTAAAGGCAATAAAAGATGCGGATTTAATCCTTCCACCTGTGGGTGAAGTAGGGGCAATGCCTGTAGAAGATATAATTAAATTAACAACCGAGGCAAATGCCCGGGTTATTATTCCACAGCATTACAGCATGAGTGAGGATAACTTATTTTATAATCAGCCAACTGTGGATAAATATTTGAGTGTATTACCAAAGGGAACGGAAATTAATAAGTTGGATGAATTTGTTTTAAAGAAAGATGCTAAAAAACAAGTAGTTGTATTATCTAAGATGAAATAATACTTAGCCATTCTAAAATATATAAAAAGGCAAGACTGGATAATGTCTTGCCTTAAGTCTATTCTTCAAAGATATTTCTTGAAATTTCAAGTTATGGGATATATACTAAAAGGGTACATGAATAAACTTATTATTGAAAATAAGAAGTTTTATCGAAGTATAATTAAAGGAGGTTCTGTAGAATGTGGATTACTGCTTGCTAATTAATTTTCAAAATTGAAAATTATTATAGGAGAAGTTTTTAAGCGCCTAATCAAGTGGGTTTTTTTGTACTTCTTTTAAGTTAGTAAGTAGGAGATGTCATTTTATAGAACTAGAATATATTTTTCGCATAATATTAGATAAACGAAGCACTCATAATGAGTAAGGTGGATAATCCTTTATCACACTTAGTTATTATTTTCATGGGAACTGAACAAAGTTATTTTACTATGCGAAATAATTAGAATTTTAGACTGTAGGAAGACAGATGTTTTCTTATGGTTTTTTTGTTGTATTTAGATAGAAAATTTAGTTAAGAGAGTACAGAAGGGCTAATTGGATTGGCTTAATTTAAATGGAGGGATTATATATGTATAAATTAAATAGTTATGAATACAAAAAGGTAGAGCATATTTTTAAAGAATTAGCTTTTAATATTGTTGTAAAATCTGTAATTGATGGCAACACACCAGGAGAGATATATGTTGATAATAAGGAAAATCCTAAAACTGCTTTGGTATGGGATATGATGGCTGAGCTATTGATTGAAGGTGAGGCTTATAATGATGAATTTAATAAGGAGATAAATAGACTAATAATGGAGGAACTTAAGCCACGGGCAGCACAAAGGTATATACCAAGCTTTGATTTAACTTACTCAAGAGAATTTGAAAATAAGCTTCATATATTGCTGGTCATGGAAAACTGTACAAGGGTAGATAGAACTGCTTATAGATTTAACAGCTTGCAAGTAAATTGGAGAGAACTCATACCAAAGGATTGTTCTATGGTAATTATTGATGAAAAGTTTTTGGAAAGAAAGGATTTAAAGCATATTGAGGGAGTAAAAGGCTGGATAGACTCTTTCTGGCATTCACCAAAGGATTTAGCATCTAATGGTGTAGGGTACTGCTTAATAAAAGATGACGCAGTTGTAAGCTGGTGCTTATCAGTATTTGTTAGCGGCAGTACTTTTGAGTTTGGCTTGGAAACAGTAGAGCAATTTAGGGGGAATAATTATGGTAAACTTACAGCAGCAGCTTGTATGGAATATTGTATTAGTAAGAATATTGTTCCATTTTGGCAGTGTAATGATGAAAATATACCTTCAAATAAACTTGCAGAGAGTATAGGTTTTGAGAGGGATTTTCAGTACTATATTATTAATTATAGTTTTTAAGAGAACAATGGGACTTGCTATCTAAAGTAGGTCCCTGTTTTTTCTTACTCTATAGGAATTAAAGTGAAACGAAGTCAATGTGCTATAGAACTCTTTTTCATTAATAATTATTAATATTTTACCTATTTTTATTTTATATTTACGATTTACTATAGTAGTATCAGATAAATTAGGAAGGAAGAGGGATATGTGGATTAAGAATTTTAGACACAAAAAATTACAAACGGCAATGATTTTTATGATTATATTACTTTGCTCCATGCTGCTTACTGCTTCTGTGAGTATATTAACATCTTTAAATAAACCTTTTAAAGAGTTTGCCAAGGAGTGTAAGGCAGCTTCAGCAGTTGTATATCCTTACTCTCAAAAGGACGAAGATGTTTTCTCCCTAGGTCAGGAATTTGCTAAGCTTCCAGAGGTAGAGAGAGTAGAGTATGCTAGAGGTTACTCTTTATCTGGGGAACTTACCTTTAAGGGTAAGAAGATAGATGGTTATCCAAGGCTTACAGAATATAATGACAAGGTATTTGGACAGGTTAGACACATAGAAGGCTATAAAAATATAAATGATTCGCTAAAGGAAGAGGAATGTATTATACCGGCTTGGTTAAGTATTAAATATAAGGTTCATATAGGAGATAAGCTTGATTTAAAGTTTCCAGGTGAAGAAATAACTTATACAGTAAAAGGTATATATTCGGATCCATACAATACTTCAGCTACCTTCGATAGTGATATATTAATAAAAAAGCTTCCCAAGGCTGTTCCGGGAATTGTAAATATTAAAGTTTATGGAAAGGCTGAGGTTGCTGGAAAGAGCATTGAAGAAGCCTATAGGGAGAAACATGATGGACAAATGAATGCAATAATGATAACCCTTGAAAAAACTATAGACAATAACTTAATTACAGGAAACATATTAGGAGCTCTTTTTCTAGCTATAGGAATTATTATGTTGTTTGTTAGTTGTATCATAATTAATTTTATGATACAGAATACAATGATTTCAGATGCTAAAACAATAGCTGTGTACAAGACTATGGGATATACCTCCAGTGATATTCTGAGAATGTACTTAAAGTTCTACTTTACAGTAGTTTCTATAGCTTCCATCTTAGGAATTGGCAGTTCTGTATATTTATCTAATATTATTCTAAGTTCCGTATTTGAAAATATGGGCGAGGTAGTTCACAGTAATGTAATGCTACCAGGAAGCCTTTGCTTTGTACTTACTGTAAGCTTTGTGCTTGGAGTTATTTATAGAATTATATCAAAGACAAAGAACGTAAAGCCTGTTTATGCATTAAATGGAATGGCAAACTCAAATACAAAGAAGAAAAAAGAGTATAAGGGCAGTTCTAAAATGCAATTTTCTTCCCTTGGTATTGCACTAAGAACCTTGTTAAGAGGAAAGAAAAGTGCCGTTAGTATAGTTCTTACTGCTATTGTAACTATATTTAGTATTAATTTTTCTATTATATCCTTAGATGTTGCAAATACCTTGAGGGATAATAATGATTACTGGATGGGTGTAGACAAGAGTGATGTTATGGTAAGTGTAACGGAGGATAACCAGTACGAAAATATAGAAAACACCATTAAGGAAGATTCCAGGGTAAATTATTATATCAACAGTAATATAGGAACAAGAGTTACAATGAAGTGGAAAAAAGGAATGGACTTTACATTTATGAGTGCCTTTGTTTATGATGATTATACAAAAAATAAACTTCCTACAGTTAAAGGGAGAAACCCTGAAGCTGGGAATGAGATTGCTATTGGTAGTAAGGTGGCAGAAGAACTAAATAAAACAGTAGGTGATTATGTAGAGGTTTATTTAGGCGGTGAAAAAAGAGTGAATTTATTAATAACTGGTATTTTTCAGACCTACTATCAGTTAGGAAGTGCATGCAGATTGACAAAGGCTGTATATACTGAAAATAATTACGATTTTAAATATAATAATCTTTCAGTCTACCTAAAGGATAAAGAAGCAAAGGATGCCTTTATAAAAGATATTCAAAAGAAGGTAGGAAGCAGCGGCACTGTAATTTCCCGAACAGATGCCTTCAGCAGTATCATGGATATGATTGTAACGCCGCAGCAAAATGCTATTCCACCAATGGTTGTAGTAGTACTTTTAGTTGGTGCTATCAATATCTTCTGTATTGTATTACTTAAAAATGCAGCCAGTGAAAAAACTAACGGAATCTATAAGTGTTTGGGATATTCAACCTGGCATCTGATACGCTCCAATTTATATTATGTAGGTATGGTAGCAGTAGTATCTATAGCAGCAGCTGTACCTATAGTAATAGCAGCTTACCCTAAGATTATGATGGCAGCTTTGTCTATGTTTGGTCTTTTACAGTATCCGGTGAATTATAACTATGGGCATATTGCCTTAGCGAATATAGTGGTTACTATAGTTTTTATCTTAAGTACATTAGTATCTTCTCGTTCATTGAAGAAAGTAAACGTGAGAGATCTGGTACAGGAATAGAATTGAGAAAGGTTTGGTGAAAATATGAGAAATGCAATTATAAAAACAGAATTATTGTGTAAAAGCTTTATTAGTGACGGAGAGGTAAATAACGTAATTAAGAATTTAGATTTAGAAATATATGAAGGTGATTTTACAGTAATAATGGGAAGCTCCGGCTCAGGAAAATCCACACTGCTTTATACCTTAAGCGGAATGGACAGCGTAACTACAGGCAAGGTCTTATTTGAAGGAGCGGATATCACATCACTGAAGGAAAAGGAAATATCAAAACTGCGTAAGGAGAAATTAGGTTTTGTATTTCAGGGAATTAATTTGATTCCAAATCTAAATGTATATGAAAATATTCTAAGTCCTACCTATAAAACAAGGGCGGATCGTAAAAAAATAGAGGAAAAGATAGCTGCACTGCTAGAAAAAATGGAGCTAATCTCTCATAAAAAGAAATTGCCAAATCAGATGTCAGGAGGACAGAGGCAGAGGGCTGCCATCTGCAGGGCGTTAATAAACAATCCAAAGGTTCTTTTTGCAGATGAGCCTACAGGAGCTCTTAATTCCTCCCAAGGACAAAGCGTTCTGGATATTTTTACAAAGATAAGTAGAGAGGGACAATCTGTGGTAATGGTAACCCATGATTTGAAGGCTGCGCTAAGGGGAAATAGAATTATTTACTTAAAAGATGGACGTATTGATGGAGACTTAAAACTGGATGAATATAATCATGAAAACGAAAAAGAAAGGGAAGAAACGGTATACAAGTTCTTGAAAGAAAAAGGTTGGTAGCTTTGTAATAAGTAAGCAGTTTTAGAATAAACAGTTTCTATGAAGTTTTAATATAAGTTTGAAGTGGCTATCTCTATTCTGTATAATAAAATAAAGGCATATTTTGCAAAAAACGCTAAAGCGGACAGCAAAGTGGGGGATAATATGGGACATAAAATACTAATAGTTGAAGATGAGAAAGAACTGGCTGATATATTGGGAGCATACTTAGAAGTAGAAGGCTTTGAACCTATAGTGAAACACGATGGACAAGAAGGTCTTAAAGCTTTTTATGAAAAACAGCCAAGCCTCATACTTTTAGATATAATGCTGCCTAAGGTGGATGGAGTTCGTGTATGCAAAGAGATTCGTGAAAAATCAGAGGTTCCTGTTATAATGATTTCTGCTAAAAGCGGAGAGATGGACAAAGTTATTGCCCTCGGAATCGGCGCTGACGATTATGTAACCAAACCTTTCAGCCCACTGGAATTGGTAGCTAGAGTAAAGGCTCAGCTTAGAAGATATGAGAAATCACAAAATACAGCTGTGACTTATGACAAAGAGGAAGTTAAGATAGGTGAACTTGTACTTGATAAAGGTTCCTATTCAGCCATGGTTAAGGGTGAACTATTATCTTTAACCACCAAAGAATTTGATATGTTATTCTTTTTCGCAAAGAATCCAAATCAGGTTTTTTCAAAGGAACAGATATATACAGGGGTATGGGGATATACTGGCTGCTGTGACGATAACAGCATAACGGTATACGTAAACCGCATTCGTGAAAAATTAGCTAAGTATGAACTGGATTATATAAAGACGGTATGGGGAGCAGGGTACAAGTTTTCGCTTTAACCCGAAAAAAGGAGTTTTTATGAGCAATAGACTTTATAAAATAAATATTATAACGGCTGCTGTGATAGTAGTCGTTCTTTTTCTATCAATTATAGTTAGTATCAATAGATTTTTAAGTGCGGATTTCAGTGTTTATGATAATGATATAAGAATGCTTGTAGCAAATCAAAGAAATGAGATAGAAACGAGGATTTATAATAAAGGAGAATACCCTTACATTGTTTTTGGATTAGATGGTAAGGTTTTATATGCTGATAGAGCCTTTGAATACAAGCAGGGAGACTTTGTAAATGTTCAGGAAATGCTACAGTCTGATAGAAGTTTTAAGTTTCATAATACAGGTAAAATAAAGGAAAGCTTTATATTGCAGCAGCAGGGAAAAACTAATGGCTTTGTGGTTTTCTTAATACCTGAAAAGGAGATTGTTAAGGATACTGCCTTGTCTAGAGTATGGAATGTCTTTTATCCTTTGGTTATTGGAGTTTTAACAAGCATCTGTATATTAATAGTACGAACGATATATTTTAATAGCCGTGTTTTGAAACTCTTAAAGGAAATTAGCACTTCATCAAAGGCAATTATAGCCGGCAATTATAACTTGGAAGTGGTTAGAACCTATGAGAAGGAAATTGGTGAAAATGAAGTGGGGGATTTAACCTTTTCCTTTGAGCTAATGAGAGATGAGTTAAAACAGAAACAGATACGAGAAGAGTCACTAAAAAAATCTCAGCAGGAGTTGATTTCCTGTATTTCTCATGACCTAAAGACGCCTATATCCACCATTAAAGCCTATAGTGAGGCTCTAAGAGATGGCATTGCTAGGACACCTAAGGCTCAGGAGGATTTTGTAAAGATTATTATAGGAAAAACGGACTTACTTATAGACATGATTAATGAACTACTGGAGTATTCAAATATCCAATTGAAACAGCTGGATATTAATCGGCAGGAGGTCTATTTTTTAGAATATTTTATACCTGTTATGAAAGAAATTGAGGTGTTTGTAAGACAAAACAATATGGAGTTTTTCTATGAAATAAAAACTGCGGACATGCTAATAAATATTGATAAAAGGCGTATTACAGAGGTTTTATATAATATTGTTGAAAATAGCATGAAATATATAGCTGAAAAGCCAGGTAAGATTACAATTGAAGCAGAACGACAAGGGGCTTATGTACTAATTAAGATTAAAGATAATGGAATAGGCATAAGTCCTGATGACATACCTTATGTTTTTGATAAGTTCTACAGAGCAGAGAAGTCAAGAAGTTCCAGTATACCAGGTTCAGGTTTAGGCTTATCCATATGTAAATATATTGTAAATGAGCATGGCGGAGAAATATACTGCAAAAGCCGCCATGGTGAAGGCTGCGAGATTGGATTTACATTAAAGTAGATAAGAACAGTTTTTTAAAACAATGGAAGCCCGAAATAGGCTTCCGTTTTTTTAAGCCTGATTCCTAATAACTTTTTAATTTAATTACTATCTTTAAAATATAGCTGCTGTATATCTGCAGCCATTTTATCTATATTGCTTGAGGTTTGAGAAATAAAATAGCCTAAAAGTAATGGAGAGGTAACAAATCTAGGCACAGCCTTGCAGATTATTTTGCCCTTCCAATCATAAAAGAAAAGATTAAAGCTGTCACATTTTGCAGGATAATTAATTAAAATATAGTGAACAATCTTTTGAATGTTATCAGCCATTATATCTAATTTATCAATATTATCTATTATAATATTAAATTCAGTAAAGTTTGCCTGAGGCTTAGTTGAAACGTTAAGGATACAGCCATCTGCTTCATGTATTGTTATACCTTCAAAATACTCATCCTGTAAAAAATCCTTATAATCTATGGTTTCAAGTCCCACAATTTGCATATGAGAATGCTTAATACTGCCGCCAGAGTTAGGACCGTGATTTTTATAAAATATAACGGATTTGAATTTACCGCTTTTCTCCATGTGCAGCCAATGCTTTACTCCAAAGCTTAATAGTTTTCTCATATGGTCTTTATCATATATGGACATATCAGCATTGCAGTCATCTGTTTCTATTAATACTGTTTGATAGGTATCTTCTAATGTGGGATACTTATTAGTCACTAGTATTATAGGTCCATCTTCATCTAAAATCTCTGCTAAATTTTCCTTATTACAAAATGGACATAAAGTATCCTTGTGCCTAATACTGTTTGGCTTGTCCCTACCTACATTAAATAGAAATTTTAAATGTCTATTAGTGTTCATTTTATTCACCCATTCCCAATATATTAGTTTTAAAGCTTAGCTGAGAATAAAAACTTTGCGTAAATTAATTATATCACAAATGTAATTTTGGGTGAGTATATGATATGTATTAATTGGCAATTAGTTGAGTTGACTTTTTATAAATTCACCAATATTATCAATAGCCTGCTGTCCCTCTGGAAGCATGGCAGCCATGAATCTGAATATGTGCCACATATTTTCCCATACCTCTAAGGTGACAGCAACACCTGCTTCCTCAGCACGAGCGGCTAGTCTTGTAGAATCATCTAAAATCACCTCGTGATCACCTACTTGAATGAAAAGACTAGGTAGTAAACTAAGGTCTTCCATCAACGGGCATAAGGCTCTCCTGTCTTCTAGTGAGGAAGTGAAATAACGTTCTGCGCATTTTTGTGTTCCATACAGACTGGACATTGGATCTGAATTTGCTCTTGTAATATAGGATTTACCATTATAGTATAAGAAGTCAGTATGAGGTGAAAGTAAAAATGCCGCTCTTGGAAGGGGCTCACCAGCATCTCTTAATGTAAGAAGAGTCTCTAGAACCAGATATCCTCCTGTGGATTCTCCACCTAATACGATGTTTTTTTCTGAAAATCCGTTACTAAGCAGCCATCTATAGGCAGCAATGCAGTCTTCATTCGCTGCAGGGTATGTATATTCCGGTGCGAGTCTATACTCTATTACTAAAACAGGGACAGCACTTGCTTTAGATATTCTAGCCGCTAGTTCTCTATGGGTATCACAGGAGCCAGTAACAAAACCACCTCCATGAAAATAGAGAACAAATTCCTTTGTATGTTCAACGACATTAGCTGCTTTTACCCATTCTGCATTCATACCAGCAATGGTTGTCTTTTCAGTTATAGTACCTTCTGGAATAACAGCTTGAGCCTGGGAAGCAGCCTGTTCTTGGCGCAGCTGTTCCACTGATTTTCCTTCCATACTCATATTCTGTTTTAAAAAAGCTTTTATTCCCATAATTTGTTCCATACTTGTTTTTCTCATAATAATCTCCCCCTTATATAAGTTTTAAGCTGAATTTTTGAGAAGTTCAGAGTGCGAAAGATACTAGGTGTTTTGTGAACTCTGTTTATGATAAGCTTCATGGGCAGTTGTCATGATTTTTAGGAAAAGAGTGTCACACTCTTCCTTATTCATGTTGAAATAATTGATCCATGAATCTTGGAAGCATAAATAGGACAGCAGCGGAACTACTCCAGTAAAGAATTCGCCTATTAATCTTTCATCACGATTATAGTTATGTGATTTACTGATTTGTGGATTTGATTCTTCCGTTTCAATCATAGCTTCTACGATTTTATATATAATAGGTTTATCAGTAGATTTCTTTAATGAATCGATGAAGATAATTCGTATTAAATCTGTATTTTTAGCTATAAATTCTGTGTAATCATTTTGTAGGCTATTTTTCATTTCTTCAGCATTTGGTTTATGGGAATGGCTTCCCTGACTTTTAATTATGTTTGTGTATTCTTTAATAAAGTCATGAACAAGTACTTCGAACATTTCATCTTTATTCTTGAAATGATAATAGATTAATGATTTTGGTACATTTGCCTCTTTGGCGATTTCTTCAATTCGTGAACCTTCAAAGCTTTTTTCAGCGAATATTTTTACAGCTGCCTGAAGTATTCTATTTCTTGCATCGGGAGTATTTTTTCTTGTGACCATTCTTTCACGTCCTTTTTTAATTTAGTACTGAATGTTCAGTATTATTTTAATTCTAAAATTTGGTTGTGTCAATATGTGTATAGTATATTAATATCTCAATATAGAATAACACAAGCAAGTTTGGTAAAATATTATTAATAGAGGAAGTGATAAAATGAGTAATAGCTATGATGAGAGAATTATTCTCGATCCAAAGAATGACGTGGTATTCCAAAAAATATTTGGAAGTCCTGAAAATGAAGATATATTGATAAGTTTTCTAAATGCTTTAATGGAGAAGACTGAAAAAGAGAAGATCAAACACATAGATTATATTGATACAAAGCTATCAGATATTGAAGCAATAGACGATAAAATTGGAATATTAGATGTTAGAGTGATAACAGAAAAAGGCGTTCATATTAATGTAGAGATTCAGCTTATAAATAGATATAATATGATAAATAGGACTCTATTTTATTGGTCTAGGCTTTATTCTAGTCAAATAAAAAGAGGTGAAAATTATAAAGAACTTAATAAGACTATAACCATAAATATACTAAACTTTAATTATATAGAGGGTGAGAAATTTCATACCACGTATCACTTATATGAAGATGATGAGAAGTCAATGCTTACAGATTTACTAGAAGTACATTTTGTAGAATTACCTAAGTTTTTACATGAACAACCAGAATTGAATAATAGTTTAAATAAATGGCTTACATTTTTAACCAAGCCAGAAAAAGAGGTGAATGAAATGGGAGAACCAGCAATAAGAAAAGCCATAACCGTCTTGGATATGCTAAGTAGAGATCCTGAGACCGTGAGACTTGCAGAACTCCGTATGAAGAGGATATTAGACGAAAAGAGTATGATTGAGGGTGCAAGGGAAGAAGGAAAAGTAGAAGGTATAGCAGAGGGAAGAGCAGAAGGAAGAGTAGAAGGTATAGCAGAGGGAAGAGCAGAAGGAAGAGTAGAAGGTATAGCAGAGGGAAGAGCAGAAGGAAGAGTAGAAGGTATAGCAGAGGGAAGAGCAGAAGGGATAAAGGAAATCGCAAAAAATGCCTTGCTTAAGGGAGCAGATATCTCCTTTGTTATGGGTATAACAGGATTAAGTGAAGATGATGTAATAAGACTTAAAAATGAAATAACAAACCATTGATTATTAAACTAGTGGTAGTGATTTTATAGATTGCTACCACTTAAATTTTAGGATTGATAGGTTTTAAATAAAAGAGACTAGGAAGAACTTTTTAATGAAATGGCAGAGCAAGCAGTGCAATTCTCTATCAATATGCTTCAGCGTACTTTGGAGAAGCCTGGTCCGCCCATGGAGCGTCTTTCATTTTTGATTTCAAAGATATTAGAAAATAGGCAGGGATTTTTAGAAGTTTTTAGACTTTCAACTCAAAACAAAAAGAGACCGGAAGTCTTAGATCAGCTTTTTATTAAGCAGCAGGAAATTTTTCAAAATGTTTTACGGCAGCTTATCGTTGAAGGTCAGGCCGCTGGAGAAATAGTGGAAGGAGATCCAGAGCAGCTTATGATAGCTATTACAGCCAGTCTTGATGGATTATCTAAATTTGCTTTAGGTAATCCCGAGAAGTTTGAAAAGCTTTTTCCTGATGCAAGTATTATTTTGCGTATGTTGAAACCATAACCTATCAATTTGAAAGGAAAGTGATTAAATGTATCAAGGAAAAGAGATGAATAAGCAGTTAAGCAAGATAAGAAAAAAATTAGCTATAAACCTTATTATTAATTGGCTTGTGCCCCTAGTTTTAGTTATGGCATTACATAGTTATTTTAAGAATGATGCTGTCATACTGGCTATTGCTGGAGCTATACCAGCCATACGTACTTTAGTTTTATTAATCTGGCGCCGAAAGGTTGACTGGATAGGTGTACTAGGTACTCTTGGTTTTGGCGCAGCCTTTACTATTTCAATGCTTTCGGGTGGAAGTGCACTGCCTATGAAGCTTTATCACCCAATAGTAACAGGTATTTTAGGGTTAATCTTTTTAGGTTCAGCAGCTGTGAGAAAACCACTATTAATAATTATAATGACCTTATTGAAACACAAATCGGCAGAAGAACTTGGTAAACCTGAAGTTTACAAGAAATTAAATATGTTAAGTATATTATTGGGCTTTATTCTTTTTATTGAAGCGTCAATTCATATTGTTATGGCCTTTACCTTATCTACTGTTACATACCTTTATATGTCCCGTATAGTAACTTGGGGCAGTATTTTGGTATTGTTTTTAGGTGTAAGAGTGTTTATTCCACGAATTAATAAGGCTTAAATAAAGTAAGCAAATAAATTAAGGGAAGACCTAGGCCTTCCCTTAAATACTATCCTAATGACATCCAGAACATCCACTGCAGCCATCTACCTCAACATTTGGCGTAATTGCAAAATCGTCTGTACCATTTTCCTCAGGAGAGGTTATAGTAACTCCTCTAAATTGTCTAAACAGCATACCATCCATTATAAAGTTTAAATCTTTTACCTGATGAAAGATGTCATTCATGGTTCTTTCATCCACCATTATGTTGAATATAGGACCGCTGCAGCCTGAATTTTCAAGGTAAATTCTTAAGGTATTTGAATTTATATTTGCTGATTCTAAAAATGCTTTGAATTTATCGTAAGCTGAATCGCTAATGTTTATTGTTGCCATAGTTATTCCTCCTTGTTTATGTAATCTATATAAATATTATACCACTAAATCTTCAATTGAAAATCAATATTAATTACACATTTGTGACTTTTTTACCCCATAGGAATTTTATGTTATAATTGGTTTTACATAAAGTTATAACTTGCTGAACAGTAGTAAATTTCTATGAAGGAGAGGATTGAAATAATGTTAACACATATTGGTATCGCAAAAATTGAAACCGAAAGGTTAATTTTAAGAAAGTTTGAATACGCAGATGATGAAAATATGCTAAAATACTGGATTAGCGACCCTGAAATTCAATCACTATATTCTGAGCCAGTTTATAGTACAAAGCAAGAGGTTAAACAGCTGCTTGATAAATATATAAGTTCTTATGAAAAAAGTGATTACTATAGATGGGCTATTATCTTAAAAGAAACAGATGAATGTATAGGTCAAATTGCTTATTTTTTAGTAGACAATAATAATCATTTTGCAGAAATTGAATATTGTATTGGAAGTCTTTTTCAACGAAGAGGCCTTGCAACAGAAGCCACAAAGGCAGTGATTCAATATGGTTTTGATAAAATGAATTTACATAAGGTTCAAATATGTCATAAGTCAATAAACCTTCCTTCTCGTAAAGTTATAGAAAAATGTGGACTGGTTTATGAAGGAACATTGCGAGATTTTTTTTATGAAGATGGAAAATATATAGATAGATTATATTACTCAATTTTGAGAGATGAATTCATGTCAAAGTAAATAGACTTAATTACATTAAAACCTGATATATGAGTATTATAGATAGCTAATCCTGTCTATAATTTTTTTATATTACCTAACATTATATAGAAAAAAGTGTATTTAGAAAGGCTGAATTTATGAAGAAAAAACTAGATATTAATAAGGTAACAATAACCGTAATTCTATTAAATGTAATACAGATAGCAACAATTATTATAATCATATTTTATGAGTTTATTAACAAAAAACATCAGTATACATCAGCAATAAATGGTGAGAATTTATTTTTATATCTACTAGTACTGACTGTATTTGCAAATAGTTTCTTAATTATTAGATATGTCCAATCAATGGCTAAGGATAATTCAAGATATAGTATGGTAAAGGAGTCCTTAGAACAGGTGGAAGATTTAAATAAAACTCTTAGGGGACAAAGGCATGATTTTATCAATCATCTGCAGGTGGTTTATAGTCTTATAGAGATGGATGAATATACACCTGCTAAAGACTACATAGAAAAGGTATTTAATGATATTCAAAAGGTAAATAAAGTACTGAAAACCTCCAACCCAGCAGTTAATGCACTGCTGCAGGCAAAGATTCTTTATGCAGAAAAGAGAGGTATAATTATAGAGCTGCTTATCAAGTCTCAATTAAAGGAACTTAAAATACCTTCCTGGGAATTTTGCAGAATACTAGGCAATATTATTGATAACGGCATATATGCATTGCAGCAGGTAGATCATAACAAAATTATTCAGATAGAACTATTTGAAAATCAAGAAAGCTATGGTTTTAGGATTGAGAATAACGGTCCTATGATTCCTAGAGACATTATTGATAAAATATTTGATGCTGGTATCACTACCAAAGGAGATAAAGGTGAAGGTATGGGACTAGCTATAACAAAACAGATACTAACGGAGTACGGCGGCAGTATTAAGGTATCCAGCAATGAAAATGTAACGGTTTTTGAAGGCTTAGTACCTAAAAAAACTGGTGATTAGAACATTAAAACTGACATTTGAAACATAGAAATGTATTTCTTAACAAGTACATATTTAGCTTTAATATAAAAAGAAGTAATATAGAATTATCGAAGGACAGAAAAATAAAAATCGTAGGAGTAAAAATATCAGGAAAGGAGAGGTTGTGCTTTATTGCGATTTCCACAACCAGGTGATAAATGTGGAAGCTATGAGTTTTATTTATGGCATGAGTTTTCTGGCTATAATATGTTTTATACTTGGTTTTTTGTTAGTTATAGTTGAGATGTTTCATCCAGGCTTTGGTGCACCCGGAATTGCTGGCGGGATACTGCTTATAATAGGGATAATATTAACCGCTCAGAATTTAATCCAGGTACTTATTCTTGTAATTATAATCTTTGCCGTATTAGCCTTTGCATTAACCTTGGTTTTGCAGTCTGCAACCAAAGGGAGGCTTTCGAAAATACTTGTATTGCATGAAGAACAGAAAAAAGAAACAGGCTATATAGGTACTGAGGATTTGAATTATTTTTTAGGTCATGAAGGTGTTACCTTAACCATTTTAAGACCTTCAGGAACTGCTGATTTTGATGGTATAAAATTAGATGTAGTATCCGAAGGCGAATTTATCGATAAGGATACTAAGGTAAAAATTATCAAAGTACAGGGAAGACGTATAGTAGTTAGGGAACAAGATAAATAAAAATATATAAATGAAAGGATTGAGTTTTATTATGAATACTGCAATTGCAACTATAACTATTTTAGCCATAATTGTTTTGGTGATAGGTTTTATCTTAATGTTTATTCCAATAGGTTTATGGATTTCTGCTTTAGCAGCAAATGTTAAAGTAAGCTTTTTCAATTTAATAGGTATGCGTTTAAGAAGGGTTGTTCCTCGTAAAATTATACATCCATTAATAAAGGCTACAAAAGCTGGTATAGATGTTAATGTTAATGAACTTGAAGCTCATTATTTAGCAGGTGGAAATGTAGAACAAGTAGTTGATGCTCTTATAGCAGCACACAGAGCTGATTTTAACTTACCATTTCAAAGAGCAGCAGCAATTGACCTTGCTGGTCGTGACGTATTAGAAGCTGTTAAGATGAGTGTAAATCCAAGGGTTATTGAAACTCCAAATGTATCTGGAGTTGCTAAGGATGGTATTGAACTTTTAGCAAAAGCTAGAGTGACTGTAAGAGCAAACTTAGATAGATTAGTTGGTGGTGCTGGTGAGGCTACTGTACTTGCCAGAGTTGCTGAAGGTATTGTTACCACGGTTGGTACTTCCTTATCTCATAAAGAAGTTTTAGAAAATCCTGATGCTATATCCAAAACTGTTCTTGCAAAAGGCTTAGATGCTGGTACTGCTTTTGAAATCTTATCCATAGATATTGCGGACGTAGATGTAGGAAGAAATATAGGCGCACAGCTTCAAACTCTTCAAGCAGAAGCTGATAAAAACATTGCTCAAGCTAAAGCAGAAGAAAGAAGAGCTATGGCTGTTGCCAGAGAGCAGGAAATGAGAGCAGCAGTTATAGAAGCTGAAGCAGAGATACCAAGAGCTATGGCTAAAGCTTTAAGTGAAGGAAAACTAGGTGTAATGGATTATTATGATATGAAAAATCTTATAGCAGATACTAATATGAGAGAGGCAATATCTAATTCTGGTAAAAAACAAGATAATAAAGGCCTAGCACAATCACCTGATAATACAAAGAAATAGCCTTTAAGGGGGCCTAGAGTATGTACGATAATAGGGATGATTTTATCTACGATATTTTTCTTAGGATTATAGCAAAGCTTATTGATCCCACTGGTAAATTAAACACCTATAACAATTGGAAGAAGAATACACATAATTCTTATAATAAAAATCCATTTGTTACTTCAAGAAATATAACTTATAGCGGTTATAAGGTAAGTAATGATGAGCAAAGACCGCTGGATAATAACGTAGTTGAAATTTTAAATAAGCCTGAAGATAACAAAGACTATGAAATTAAAAGCAAAGAACAAGACGATAGGCTAACAGACAATAAAGTAGAGCTACAAGTTTTAGATAATAGAAACAGCGGCATTACATTGGATTTTAATTTAAACCATGATAACCTAGCGCAGGCATTTGTTTATTCTGAAATACTTGGGAAGCCTAGGTGCCAGACCAGAAGAAGGCGGTGACAATACTTGGACATAAGCGTTTTAATAGGTGATGACGAATTTGGTATGAGGATGGTTTTGCGAAAGGCTATAGAAAAAGTTGGCGGCTTTAAAATTGTTGGTGAGGCGGAGGATGGAGAAGCTGTCCTCACTCTTACTGAAGAATATCAACCTCAAGTTGTGTTTATAGATGTGGAAATGCCAAAAATAACTGGGGTAGAATGTGCAAAGAAAATTATTGATATAAATCCTAAAACCATTATCATATTTGCAACTGCTCATGATGAATATATGTCTGAGGCTTTTCAGCTTTATGCCTTTGACTATATAGTAAAGCCTTTTAAGATAGACAGAGTTTATCAAACCCTTGAGCGTATTAAAACACTTAACAGCCAGCAGCAGGAGCACTCTATCCATAAAATTATCCGCCATGAAAAAGGTCTGGATAAAATATTGCTAAAAAGTAAAGAAGGCATTAGCTTTGTGGACATGAGTGATATTATTATCATTCAAAGAGAAGACAGAGCTACAGTAATTTACACCAAGGACAACAGCTATGTAACCTCTGAAGGTTTAAGTGAATTGGAAGAAAGGCTTGATAATACTCAGTTTTTTAGAAGTCATAAATCTTATATAGTGAATCTATCTATGATTGAAAAAATATGTCCTTATGGAAGATGGACTTATATAATTAAGCTTAAAAATACAGATAAGGATGCACTGCTTACTCATGAAAGATATGATGAATTGAAGAGGTTATTTAGCTTGTAAAACATATCATAACTAAAAATAGCAGCTATCCATTTGCGTGTGGAGCTGCTATTTTTTTAAGATTTTTTCTATAAGTAACACAATTAGTGTTAATAGTGATATTAAGAATAAACTTAATATTACCCTGAGAATTATTACATTTAATATAAAAAAATTTTAATCTACAAATAGTCTCATAAATGATTGGTTGAAAAATGTGGTATAATTGGAATTAAATTTATAGTAGAATAAGGTAGCATAGTGCGCTTGTATTTAAGGAATTAAGGAGATATTATGAAAAAAGGGTTAAATTTTAGGACGCAAAAGGGACAAGATGATTATTTTATGGCATATGATAAAACATTGCAATTGTGGGAGGTTCCTTTTACAGAAAGGTACATAGAAACTTCTTTTGGAACAACCCATTGCATTATAAGTGGTGACCCAAGCGCTGAGCCATTAGTATTGCTTCATGCAGCAAGTTGTGGAGCTACAATATGGTATCCTAATGTTGCTGCATTAAGTCGAAAGTATTGTGTATACGCTATTGATTTGATTACTGAGTCATCGAAAAGTATCCTATTATCGAAAGTTAAAACACCAGAACAATGTGCAAAATGGCTTAATGAAACAATAGATGGGCTTAAGCTGGAGCAAATTTATTTGTGTGGTTTATCTATTGGAGGCTGGAATGCAGCAAACTATGCAATCAATTATCCTAGAAGGGTAAAGAAACTTGTATTATTAAGCCCAGTACAAATCTTAGCTAAAATGTACTTAAGATTTTTTATAAAGATTATGAGAATGGGACTTCATCCCACACGGGAAAACGTTGAAAAATACATAGGCTGGGGAAGTGCAAATGAAGCACCACTTCCTGATAGTGTGATTGAGCAATTTACCATATCAGTTATGAATGTTAACCCCAATGCAGCCTTTCCTAAAATGATAAAAAAGCAAAAACTAATGACTCTTAAAATGCCGGTTATGATTTTACTTGGCAAAAATGAATTCGCTTTTGATATTAATAAAGCAATATCAGTGGGAAGGTCTATGATTAGTAATCTGAGTATAGATGTAA
This sequence comes from Bacillota bacterium, assembly GCA_030706015.1. Lineage (GTDB taxonomy): Bacteria > Bacillota > Clostridia > Clostridiales > Clostridiaceae > JAUZPI01. The sequence continues at coordinate 41,907 of JAUZPI010000013.1, read as the reverse complement.
TAGAAAATGCATCTCATTTAATTTCTGTTAGCTCACCGAATATAGTAAACGAAAAAATAATACAATTTTTGGACAAGAACTACTGATAGAAAAAACATATTAATAAGAGGACAGGTGATAGCTGTGGATTTTGAAACTTGCTTTAATACATATTCAGCAATTTTGATGGAGGGTGCTTTAGGGGAGAGACTTAAACGAGAATATAATATTGTATTTGATGATAAGGTTGCAATGGCTGGCTTAATTTATGATAAAAAATCCAGACAAGCTATGCAAAGTATTTTTGAAGGATATATGAAAATAGCTAAAGAATACAATCTACCCTTTATTGCAACCACTCCAACTAGAAGAGCAAATAAAGAGCGTGTTAAACAATCTGGTTTTAACGAAAAAATCATTGAAGATAATGTACGCTTTTTGCAGCAAATGAAGAACAGCGCAGATATTAATATGTATATTGGAGGGCTAATGGGCTGCAAGGGAGATGCATATGAGGCAGTAGAGATTTTAGCTATAGAAGATTCACAAGAATTTCATTCATGGCAGGCAAATTTATTTAAAGATGCTGGAGTGGACTTCTTATTTGCAGGCATTATGCCGGCGGTATCTGAGGCTATTGGTATGGCAAAGGCTATGGAGAGCACAGGATTGCCCTATATTATTAGCTTTATGATTAGGGATAATGGAAGACTTATAGATGGAACTACTATTAATGATGCTATTTTAAGCATAGATAATGCTACTGCACGAAAACCGATTTGTTATATGACAAATTGTGTTCATCCAATAATTTTGAAAAGGGCATTATCTTATCCTTTCAATGAAACAAAATTAATTAAGGAACGCTTCCGAGGAATACAGGCTAACACCTCCACATTACCACCAGAAGAATTGGATAATTGCTGTGCTTTGAAGACTTCAGATGCTGTTAGTCTTGCTTGTGATATGATGGATTTATATAATTATTTTACACCTAAAATCTTTGGCGGCTGCTGCGGTACTGACAATACTCATATAGAGCAAATAGCCAAAAGATTATCTTCCAATACAATATAAATATACATATATGTACTTATTAATTCTGATGAACTGGCTTCAATTATATGGTATAATTACCAAGGGAACAATTAAAATAAAGATAAACTAGATATAAAACACAAAGGGGAGATGACATATGAAACTTCAAGATTTTTATGCTGGAAAGTCATTTGATGCCTATGAGTTTTTTGGAGCACATAGGGATGAGAACGGATTTACCTTCCGTACTTATGCACCAGGAGCTAAAAAGGTTACAGTAACAGGGGAATTTAATAATTGGGAAGAAGAGACTATGCATCAGGAATTCAAAAGCGGTGTTTTTTCCGTAAGTGGAATTCCAGCAGATTACGGTATGATGTATAAGTATTGTATTTATTCAAATGATGGAAATAAACAGGAACATTGTGATCCATATGGATTTTTTATGGAATTAAGACCAGGTGCCTGTTCCATCATCACAGATTTGAAAGCATATTCTTTTAATGATGATAAATGGATGGACAACCGCAGCGTTAACTATGATAAGCCGCTTAATATATATGAACTTCATTTAGGATCTTGGAAAAAGAAATCAGAAGAGGAAGATGGATGGTACTCCTATTCTGAAATTGCAGATTTATTAATTGATTATATTAAGGAAAATGGATATACACATATTGAAATTATGCCATTATCAGAACATCCTTGTGATCAATCCTGGGGTTATCAGAACACTGGATTTTTTGCTCCAACCTCAAGATATGGCACACCTAATCAGCTGAAAGAAATGATAGACAAGCTACATCAAGCGGGAATAGGTGTTATTTTAGATTTTGTACCAGTTCATTTTGCTGTGGATGCATACGCACTAAGAAAGTATGATGGCACTTGCTTATATGAATATCCTCATGAGGCTGTAGGCAACAGTGAATGGGGCAGCCATAATTTTATGTATTCAAGAGGAGAAACTAGATGCTTTATGCAGTCTGCAGCTAACTATTGGCTTGAGGAATTCCACTTTGATGGTTTAAGAATGGATGCAGTAAGTCGTCTTATTTATTGGCAGGGAGATGAAAGAAGAGGACAAAATGGTCAGACAATAGAATTTCTTAAAACAATGAATGAAGGACTGAAAAAAATACATCCTACAGCTATGCTCATTGCAGAAGACTCCTCCAACTACAAAGGAGTTACTAAGCCAGTTGCAGAGAATGGATTGGGATTTGATTATAAATGGGATTTAGGATGGATGCATGATACCTTAGAATATTTCCAAACTGCACCAGAATATCGCCCAAAAGACAGTCATAAATTAACCTTTTCCATGCTCTATTTTTATAACGAGAGATATCTTTTAGCACTTTCCCATGATGAGGTGGTTCATGGAAAGGCAACTATCCTTCAGAAAATGAATGGAGACTACGAGGGTAAATTCTCACAGGCAAGAGCAATGTATCTATATATGATGATGCATCCAGGTAAGAAGCTTAACTTCATGGGAAATGAGGTAGGCCATCTAAGAGAATGGGATGAAAGAAGGGAACAGGATTGGGAGATTCTTAAATACCCTATTCATAATTCCTATCATCAATATATAATCAGATTAAACGAGATTTATAGAGATTATGAAGCAATGCATGATGATTACAATCTGGATAATTTCAGATGGGTAGATTGCCATGAAAATAATAAATGTATTTATGCTGTAGGACGATATGCAGAAAACCAGACTCTGCTAGCAGTTTTCAATTTTGGAGACAGGTATTGTGAAAATTACAGCATACCATTAAAGGAAGGACAGAAAGTTAGAGTAATACTTCACAGCAATTGGGAACGCTATAGTGGTACAGTTTCAGAGAAAACTGAATTCTACAAAATTGGCGATAGTAACGGACATGTTAAATTAACTATGGAAATGCCAAAGTATAGTGGTATTCTATTTGAGATATTAGATTAATTTAAGTGAAAATATAATCATATGAAAAAGCACAACTATTCTTGGTCGGATGGAGTGCTTTTTCTCTTTGCTATCAATTTCTATGTGAATACCAAGAAATTTTATCTCAATAATTAACTTAGAAATTAAAATATATACTTTCAAGCTTTGATAAAATGCTGTCAGAGCAAACTACAAGAGAACAGCAGAAGAGATTACTTCATATGTTAATCTCAAAAATAACTATTAACAAAGATAGAGATATAGATTCATTAGAGCTTAATATAAATGATAACTTAGTAATGTACCTAAATAATGGAGGAGAACCAAGCCAAGACAAAGGCGGCGGCTCTCTTTCTTATTTTGTTTCAAGAAGAGTTATGATGATAAATCTTGTGAATATAAAAATTTGTATGTAATGCTAATTATGTGGATTTCATGTAACGGACAATAAAGTCTTAAAGCAGTAATATTATGATAATTTATGTTATAATTGACCTATACTAGAATAATAAGGAGACATATATAAAGAGGTAAAGTAGCATGAATAATAATCATTAAAGGGTATTAGGTAAGTATAATCTAGCAAACATATATCACCATTAATTACCGCATTCTCTAAACTGCTTAATGAATGTAAGCCCAATCTGAGATTGGGAGAGGTTATTTGTGTACTGATAAACCAGATATTGATGAGTAAAAAAGAATAATAAACAATGGGGGGAAAATTTATGAGCATTAAGGTTTTTACATTAGGATCATGTGTATGCAGAGATATATTCAATCATACAGCAAAAGAGGAATTTGACGTTGTAAAAAATATTCAAAGACAGTCCTTGTTTCTATCGCCAATGGAAGGTTATCCTGTAAAATATGAAGATATTGATTTAGAAAAGTTGAAGGATCATCCATGGGAAATAAAGATGATGGTTAATGAAGTTAATAAGTCTATATTGGATGAAATCAGGGAAGTAGATGCTGATTGGCTGGTTATGGATATGATTGAGGAGAGATTTCAATTTGCTCAATTTGAAGTTGATGGTAAGAATTATTTAGATGTTAAATCTGGTCATTTTGATAATTTTTATGAGCACTATCTTGAAGATAAAGCAAAAAACTATAAATTAACTAGTATTGATGATTTCACAGATGAAGAAGTATATATTAATTTTGAGAAATGCGTTGATGTTTTGCTAAAAAGGTTTTCTATTGATAGGGTTATTTTAATTGAGTCCTACTATTCAGCAGAAATGGTTGATAATGAAGGCAGCATCACAAAATATGATAATCAAGAGGAAATTGCAAGGATGAATGCTAGACTTTCAAGAGTTAATAAAATAATGAAGCAGATTCTTGATAATAAGGCTTCCAAGGACAAACAGTATACTTTATTAGAAGCCCCTGAGAATAATTTGGGCTACAAAAATCACAAGTGGGGGGTATTTCCTGTTCATTATCAGGATTCATTCTATGAGGACATGGGTGATAAAATATTAAACTTAGTAAGAAAGGAAAAGGTTATAGAGAAAGATGAATTTGATTCGGAATTTTGCAATGTAAAGTATATATCAGAAGATAATATAGTATTTCTTGCATGGAAAAAATTCAGCTGCTATGATGACTATAGAAATCCTACCACCTTTGCGTATGAATTACTTAAGAAATATCCAAATAGTAATTTTGTTGTGGATGCAAGAAGTGGATTTGAAGATGAGAAAGAGGATGTGGAGTGGGGCTTCTCAGTGCTGCTTCCAGCTATGTCAAAAACAGATTGTAAAACTGTTATATTTATCATGAATGAAGTAAATGAAATTGAAGAAGAAATGGACATGTGGACCAAAGAATTTATGAAGTATTTCACTGTTAAGAGAGTCAAAGCTTATGAAGCGGCAGTAAGCTTTATAAAAGGTCAATGAGTACAATGATATAACTAAGTATAGGGAAGTCTGAAAATGACTTCCCTTTTATAAACAAAGTTATAGCTTAGCCTATTATTGAAATATCATCATTAACTATGTTTTTACTCATCTAATAATTTCATATGCTTGTCAAATTTGAAGAAGCAGCATCCAGCAACTCCTATGAAGGCAATTAAAATGTATACTAAAGCACTGCCTGCTCCTTTTCCGTTCCCAACAATATAAGAGCAGAATTGTTGAAGAGAGGAGGTGGTGTTCATAAAGGGCTGAAATATTTTATCCGTCAGAATACCGCCTAGCATATAACCTACAGGTATAGAGGTGTATTGTAGGGTGTTTCTGGCAGAAAAAACTCGTCCCTGCATCTCTAAAGGAATTTTTGTCCTCATTAGGTATTCCACATTAGCTGTTAAAAATGGTACCGAGCAATTTCCAAGAAAAACTGCTAGTGTCCAAAGGTAATAATTACGGCATATTCCCAGCATATTATTGCAGATTAAAAAGGAAAACAGCATTGTGTTTATAATAACTGGCACTCTTTTGTCTGGCTGTTTAGTTAGTGTCACTAAAACACTTCCTATAATGCCAGCAATACCAATAGTACCGCTGACAATACCAAGCTGAAATTTGTTGTTATCGCTTCTTGATAAAACCATAGGAACTAGGTTGCAGCTGTATATGGCTGCAATTAAATTCACAAAACCCATAAAAACAATAAGATGAAAAATATCTTTCCTAGCTGCGATATAACACATACCTTGTTTGCAGTTTGAAACAAAGCTTTCCTGATTAGTTTGATTTTTTGTAATATCCCTTGGTATATGCACAAAAACTACTAAGGATATAGCTGCAAATATAAAGGTAAAAAAGTCAACGATTAAAATTAGTCTCATCCCTAATAAGGCATACAAGAAGGCAGCAACAAGGGGAGCAAAGGTGGTATTAAAGGAATCTGAGAAAGAACGCAGCCCGCTTGTTTTGGTATAGTACTCCCTTGGAACTATTAGTGTGATTGCTACACTTAAAGCAGGAGCCTGAAAGGCATAAGTCACACCTAAAATAATGTTTATTAAACATAAGAAACTAATATTTAACTGATTAGAAAATAACAAGGTTAATGTGAGTATTGAACAAGCTATTTCAATCATATTAGATATCAGCATTACTTTCTTTTTGTTCCAGCCATCAATAAAACTGCCTGCAAAGAAGCTAAGTAATACAGATGGAAGCAATGAGCAAATAGTTAAAGTTGATGTAGATAATACAGAGCCGCTTTGTTCATACGCCCATAAAACAAGTGCCCAGCTGGTCATCTTACTGCCGAATTGAGAAATAAATTGTCCTAGTTGTAATATATAGAAATTTTTTAGTTTTAAATTTTTCATTTTAACTCTACTCCTTAATTATGTTTAATAATCAAAGCTGCAAAGTCAAAATGGAATAGATTATTACTCCATGCAATCTCTATTTCAAATGACTTTGCATGGAGCTAAAACAATGCACAATCTCATAAATGTCACTCCTTTATTAGTGGTTTATTACCTGTAGATACACGTAATGGAATATGATACTATTATAACATAGACTTCATTATGTTGTAAGCAAGATCGTTCTTAAGTATATAAAATATAAAATAGTGGGGAATGATTATGGAATATTTAAGAGAAGCACTAAAATTTTTAGCAGCATTTTTAGTAATCTGTTTTTTTTATAAGGATAGTACCCGTATTTTTAAAGCTTTTTTTCTACACCTAGAGAGAAAGCTATTAATTGTACATGCGTTAAAGTTAATAATCATGTTAGTACTAGTATATAAGTTAAATAACTATATCCCGTTTAGTAAGACTATACAAGTATTTATTTTCATATTGGTACTGTTATTTTTATCATTGCTAACATTAAAGCAAGTTGAATTTACAATAAAGGGTACAAGAAACAGTAAGTATAAAACCTTTAAGTATGGCAGCAAGTTTGCGGAATATTTTCTGTATTTATTGGCTCACTTAATGAACTTTTGGGAACTTAAGAAGCACAAGAAGGAAATAAAAGAAAAATCTAAAGAAATGATGTATGTAGCTATTTTTCCAGTCCAGAAATATATAATGGTGAGCATTTCTCATATAGAATTTACAAAGCGAAAAGAAAAGTTTATAACAGATGCAGACTTAAAAGAAATAAAAGCCAGCCTTGAGCCTGGAGATATCTTATTAAAGCGGAATGATTGGCAGGCCACAAACTTAGGAATATCGGGATTTTGGACTCATACTGGGATTTTTATTGGAGACCTGGAAAAGATGGACATGTATTTTAGTGACGTAGAGGAACTAAAAGGACAAAAATTTTCTGATAGGCTTAAAGAGATAAATTTAGAAGCGTATAATAATCTATTAAAAACAGATCAATTATCAGTAATTGAATCCATAGAAGAAGGCGTGGTAATAAAACCTTTAAGCAACATAGCAAAAGTGGATTATTTTTCTGCAATGCGGCCAAGGGTATCCAAGGAAGAAAAAATGAAGGCAATAATGAAAGCATATGGATTCGTAGGACGTCCCTATGACTTTTTTATCGATATAGATTCAAGTGATGCTTTTTTATGTACCTCTCTAGTGTCAAAGTCCTTTGAGAATAGCATTAAGTTTGAGGTAGAAGAGAAACTAGGGAAAAAGGTATTACTTCCTAATAGTATAGCCCATAAGTTTGCTAAAGAAAGAAGAAATAACAATAGGGAACTAGACTTTGTATTATTCTACGATCTAGACCTAAATACAAGAAAAGCCTTCAAGAACAGTGAGATACAATTTGTCAGAAGCAGCAGAAGAAATGTAACCTATTACTTAAAACGTGACATGATAGGATATCTTTCTACTATGTTGGATTTAAAATTTAATTAACAACTTGTGCAAAAATAATAAGAATTATCCACAAAATCTTATTAATAGAGGTGCTCATAAATTGAGATCGATATAACGTCAGCCACTATAGTTATGATGTGAAAGGGGTGTGTAGCTTGAATAAATATCTATCAACTAAACAGCGGGAATATATGAGGGAGCTTGCAAAAAAGTCTTATAGTAAAGAGGCTCTACAGAAACTGGCGGAGAGAGGATGGACTGAAGAAAATCAAAAGAATTTTAATGAGAGGTATATATTATTTCGTGAAAAGCTGAAGAAATTAGTTGAATCCGGGGCAGATCCAGCGAGTTCAGAATCTCAAGCAGTTGGCCGATTATTATATGATATTAATAACAGTTATATTCAAGGAGACGCTGATATAAGAGAAGGGATGAAGAAGTCTTGGGAGAATTTTAATGCCATTCCTGATAAGAGAAAGCCATCATTTTATATGATACCAGATGAGGAAAGAGAATTTATAAAAAAGATAATGACAATCTTTTATAAAAATAGGACAACTGAGTAGATAGGTTTAGTAAGACAGCAAAAGGAATTTATACTTCTATTGCCGTAGCTAGCATATTATTTGGACTTGCCCATGTAACTAACATTTTTGCCGGAGTATCTGTTAAAGCGGCTTTAATACAAGCAGCTGGAGCAGCTGTAATGGGAGCACTGCTTTGTGCCATATACCTAAGAACAAGAAACATATGGGCAGTTGTTTTTCTTCATGCTTTTATGGATTTTAGTTCCTTGATACCTTCAGGAATGTTTGGAGTAAGTTCAGCTATAGGAGAAATTAATAATTATAGTTATTTGAAGCTTCTTGTTTGCATTGTTTACCTAATACCTGCTTTAGTGGTGCTGAGAAAGAAAAAGCTGCAAGAGATAATAGAAAGAGAAAGATTAATTAAACATTATAACTAAATAAGGAGCCATGGCTTAAGAAATGTATTTTACCAATGGCGGTCACTGAGGAAGATTTTGAGGAGTGAAACAATGAGTATAAATAAATATATTGCAGATCAATTTGGAATGCCTACAGGCTTTGGCGGGACAATATCAACTTTTATAATGAATAGAATGAATCAAATACAATACAAGAGTGTCATGAATAATTTAAATTGTTCTCAAGGAGATAAGATATTGGACATTGGATTTGGGAATGGATATCTTATCAAACAATTAGCAAGCAAAAATCCAGGAGATTTCTATGGAATTGAAATTTCTGAGGATATGCTGGAAACTGCTTCGAAACGCAATAGGAAATTAATAGAACAAGGGAAAGTGCATTTAACAAAAGGTAATGTAATGGATATTCCTTCTGAAGATTCGTATTTTAATAAGATTTATACTGTTAACACCGTTTATTTTTGGGACAATCTAGACAAGGGGCTATCAGAAATTAAAAGAGTATTAACGCCTGATGGAGTTTTTATAAATGTAATTTATTCCAGACAGTGGCTTGATAATATTAAATATACTCAATATGGTTTTTCAAAATACACACCTAAAGAACTAGAAGAGGCAACGTTGAGTAATGGGTTGAAGGTTGTAAAGATTATCGAAACTAAGAAGGATGTTTCATATTGCATTATTTCAAAAATGAGCTAAATAGCTATCTTATAAAAGGGGGGTGGAAGTAAGTGGAATTTAAAGTTAGGAGGGTAATATTTGCAGTATTATTGATATTGTTAATAGGGTTGACAGTCAATTGGCTAGACATATCAGCAGCAAATCCCAAAGACGCTATACTTAAGTATGCCAGCAGGCATTGGTTAAAGTATGATAAAGAGAAGGTAGAGATAGTAGAGGGCGATTTCACTGATGCGAATTATGGAAAACAATTTACTGCAAAGGGCATAAAGGATGAATTTGGACAAGAGTTGATATTTTTTTATTTAAAGAATGACTCTGGGAAATGGAAGGTTACAAGCGCTGGAACTGGTCCGTGATATTTTAAGTTTTCACTCCTTGTTAGATGAATTAGTATATAAGGATGTGTATGTGGATACTTCCTTTGGCAAGACACATTTAATTGAAACGGGTAATTTTCAAATGATACCAAATTGTACAACATATCTTTTGAAGGATAGAGGTCATATGCACTATTTGACAGAGGATGAGAAGAAGAAAATAGTTGAGTTCTTAAAAGTACACTAAGAAGTTCATATATCAATTTTTAATGACATAGGGCCCAATACGTGATGATTTTTCTTGGTTTAGTATAAACTGAGTTCTTAGCGTCAAGGACGCTTAGAAATCGTTATCCAGGGACGTGGCAGCCGTTATCTCCCGCTTGTAGAAGCGGGAGTATTACGGATGGTAGTCATCGGATAAATATGTGAGGTTGAAATATGAATAATAGGATTCCAAGTGTTATAAATTCTTTATTACTCGAATACGAATCAAAAATAAAAAACTCTTTTGGTAATAAGATATTTGGTGTTTATATATATAATTCAGTCGCATTAGGTGCATTTGATATAAATAAAAGTGATATTGATTTTATTACTATATTAAATGGAGAATTCACTAATGAAGAAATAGTTAGATTAAATACTATACATAGAGAATTAAATAACAAGTTTAAATACGCTAAAAGAATGGAAGGAATGTATATTACTGTAGGCAAGGTTGGAAAGACTAATGCAGATATAACCCCTTACATATATTTTGCCAATAATAGATTGCATGATTATGGGTATTATGATGTTAACTATGTTACATGGTGGACATTGAAAAATAATGGTATAGGCATAAATAGTCCAGATGTTAATAATTTAAAACTCAATTTTGACTGGAGAGCTGCTGATGATTTTACTGATAGTGTTAGGAGAGTATTCGAGAGGCATATAATCGGGTAAATTAAAATAGGAGTGTAATAAGGATATAGATGAGAGTTATTCCCTCTCATCTATAAGGCTCATAGCAGTAGTTGAGATCTCTTCGCTATTTGCCGTCATTTCCTCAATAAAGGCTGAAAGACTGAGGATAGATTCATTTACAACAGCCATTTTATTTTCCAGCTTATCTGAAACCTCAAGAATATTGCTGATAAGCTGAAGCATTAGTTGCTGGTCAGCCTGAGTTGAGGACGCAATTATTTTTGACTGGTATGCCAGTTTTTTTACCTCCTCAGCTACAACAGAAAAGCCACGACCTTCCTCCCCTGCACGGGCAGCCTCTATAGCTGCATTGAGAGAAAGGAGATTTGTTTGGTTTGCAATGCTGACTATTTCATCAGAAGCCTTTGAGAACATATTGAGTTTGTTATGCATTTCTGCGACGCTGTTTTTCAGCAGATTAGCGGTGCCTACAATATCATTTACCTCACCCGATATATTCTCTATAGCTGCTGCGCTTTCTGAATTACCTTTTGATATATCTTTAACTGAAGTTATAATTTCAGAAACTTTTTTCTTCAGCAGTTCTGCATTTTTTAGTTTTTCTTGTGAGAGTTTGTTCACATCATCCAGAAGCTTTAACTGTTGATTACTTGACTCTGCCATTTGATGCTTGTAAATAACTTCCTGCTTGTTAAAGTCAATGCAATTAGAGGGAACATTAAGCCCATTATAGATAGATTTAGCCATTAGCCTACAGGAACCGTAACCGCAGGCGGAACAATTAATCTCTCTTTGAGCTTTTGTTTTTTTATCCATCTTTTCGAATATATCAGTATATTCCTTTTCGGTAGGTTCTTTGATATCAGAAACTGTTGCATTCCTATTGTAGTCTCTTACAAAGTCCTTTAAATGCAGATTCTTATCAAAGTATTTATATAGCCAGTCCATTTTCTTTTTACGAAGCTTGCCATGTTTTTCTTGTTGTTTTAGCTTCTTTAATCTGTTAAATTTCAAATCTATATCATCCAGGCAGCCGCATTCATCATTAGAGTTATAGCAGGTTGCTGTGCCGCAATTGCATCCGTAAGAACAATTTAGAACATCAACCACTAGAGGAAGTTCTTTATTATTTTCTATATCCTTGCTGTAGCTTCTTAGGTAAGAATATGCATGGTCATGTCCTTCAATCTGCTTTACCCATGCATCCTGAAGCTTTGTTTCAATGTTTTCTCTTAATCCGCCAGGCCTGCTAAGGAGAAAGCCTAAGCCGCAGCCAAGGTCATCAAAATCCATTTCTGTATATTGAGATAAATCTATATGTTTTTCTTTTAAATAGTTAGTTAATTTACTGAAGGTTACATTAAACTTTAAATATCCGTTAGTATTCTTGTCGTTTATTTCATCTTTTTTTGCAATACAAGGAGACAGAAAAGCTATATCATCAGTTATATTATTATATTTTTTCATATATATTGCAGTACATATTAAAGGACTCTGTATAGGTGCAAGCTTATCTATAAGTTCTGGTTGATATTTTTGTATATATGTAACAACAGGAGGACAGGGCTGTGCTATTAACGAGGATAAGTTATTTTCTTTTACTATCTTTAGATAGGCCCAAACTGTAATATCCGCACCAAGTGAAACATCATATATATTCTTTACACCTAAAAACTTCAAGTAGCCGAAAAGCTGCTTGTAATTTTCGAAATTAGCTCTAATGGAAGGTGCAGCCACAACAGATATATTCTCTCCACTTGATAGAGCAGCAAGAAAAGCCTCAGTATCATCCTTGAAGTTTCGGGCATTATGATCACAAACCTTTATGCAATTTCCGCAATGAATACACTTTTCACCATTAATGGTTACCTTATTTACTCCATTTACCATATAGGCAATATTTGCGCCTAAAACCGGGCAACCGCTGATACACTTGTTACAACCAACACACTTTTCTTCATCAACATAAATGATATCTTCAAATTTATACATGACTAATGCTCCTTTCCATAGCTTGTAAAATTATATGTTATCAAATGCCGAAGATATTCTAAGTTTTTGAAGGAAAATAAAAAACCATAATAATTAAGCTACTATTTTCAGGACATGATAAAAAAGGTAGCCAAATTTCAAGTTAAATTTGAACTACCTTAAAAATTAATGGTAAATTAACGTGTCAAGAATTGCATAAGTGGCGGGGAAATATTAGTCAACAGGATTACAGTATGGAATTGCGTGAAAATGTAGTGCTAATGGTTATGATAGGCTTTACCTAGAATTACAGAAGTAAATTTTCGACCTCTTTCCAGTTGAAACATCTATGTCCCATCCAATTCTTATTCCACTCAAACTCTTTTCCAAAACATATTTTAAGTTCAGCATTGCTGCTTAAAAGATTTTCTACATGGTCATCAATAAATATGGAATCTTTCATATTTACGCTGCTCTTGTCCATCTTTATGCTAGCTGCTTCTACAGCAGTGGAAACTAATACAACATTTTTTATAAAAGGCAGATTATTTTTAATCCACTGGGATTTATAAGAGATGTTGTCCAAGGTTCCAATAGAGCATATTACTAATTCATATTTGCATCCAAGCCTTTCAATCACCTCTTTAGCATGAGGCATGAATTCAAGATGTTTAAAAAACTCCTTGCTTGAAAAAATAGTCTCTTGATGATCTACCAAATGACATTGGTCTTTAAGATCATATCTTTTTACTTTACTGTGGTCAGCCACCTTAAAGCCTTTCCGTTCTTTATAATATGAATTATATACATTACAATATGTTTTAACCGAATCTGCAATAGTACAATCAAAATCAAGAAAAAGCTTATTCATTTGTTACTTCCAACCCTTCGTAGTTTAATTATTTTTTGTATTAAATTAAATACATAGGTAATTTTACCATAATATTGATAAAATTTCAAAACACTTTTTGAGGGAAGGTACAGGCTGATATTTTCTGCAAAGCATTTTAGGTACGCAAAGTAAAAGCAATTTATGCTTTACTTAAACCTATGAAAATAAATGCTCATTAGCAAGCTAACAGGATTTCTGATTTTCATTAATATAATTTTTCTTTTTAGTCACTTTGAAAGAAGTTCTTAATAATTGAATACCTATTATCCCAAAAAACACACTAAAAATTTTACTTAACATATATTCATTAAGGGTATTAGCCAGATGTGATCCTAAAAAGCTGCCTGCAATACCGCCAATGGCCAGATAAATACCAACTTTATAATTTATCAAGCCATTCCTGTGATGTTTCCCAGCACCTACAAAAGCAGTTGGAATAATAGCGGCCAATGCTGCAGCTTGAGCTGCATGTTGCGATACATGTAATAATGACATAGAAATAACAACCATAAGTGCGCCGCCGCCGATGCCCAATAATCCACTAAGAGTACCTGTGATTATGCCGGTTAGTATTCCCAATATTATAGTTACAAGCATTAAAAACCAACTCCCATCTTTATTGCTGTGAAGATACATATTACAGCAAGGATTCGTTTTAGTATATTTGCATTAACATAAGGCATTAGAGAAGAGCCAATATAAGCGCCTATTACACCGCCTATAGCTAGTAAACAAGCTAGATAAATATTTAAATTGCCGTAACTGCTATAAACCGCAGCACTTACAACTGCAAGAGGTGCAATAGCTGCCAGTGAAGTAGCCTGGGCTTTATGTTGTGATAACCCTAAAAATGATATCATACAAGGAATCATTATAATTCCTCCTCCAATACCAATTAGTCCAGCACCTATTCCGCCAGCTACTCCAATTGAGATAGATTTAATTTCCTCTCTCATAAATTCATACCACCTTTCTATTTACATATCAAAATCAACTTTCATTTCATTCAAAATTTCTGATACCATTTTGATAGTTTGATTATCATCATCTTTCTTTATAAGACGATTGATAAAAATATCATGAAAAATATAATCTTCAAGCAGATAAATATGCGTAGGATCGTCAGTGTAAAAAGCATTGCCGTTAAGTTCAGAAGAATGACCATATAATAATTTCTTGCTATCAATGGAAAGAATAAACCATGGTTTTTTCTCAATAGTATGGTGTATCTTACTTCTTCTATGTTTATCCAAAGAGCTTAGTGGATTATCTACTTCAAAAGTCATTCCAGAAACGCTGCAGCCCCGCTCAATACATAATTGCAAATCTGGTAACAATTCTTTATACATGTGCTCCCAAATAGAGATAACTACCTTATCCTTTGCTTCACGTACGAGATTTCTGCAAAATGTTAAAATGTTTTTTTCACCTTTTACTGTTGAAACATAAATATCTTCTTTCTTATCTTTAGTTTCTAGTAGCTTAAGTTCTTTTTCTACATCATTGTAGGTACTGCTCCATTCTTCCCGTATTCTTTCAAGGAATACATTACTAGGCAAGGCAGTGTAGTTTTTGATATTATCACTTGTCTCTTCAACCATGACAATACCACGATTGGTAATGGATTCCAGAACATCATAGATACGTGAGCGAGGTATTCCTGATGCTTTACTTATGCTATAAGCATTTGCTGTACCAGTACTTAGTAATGCCACATAAGCCTTAGCCTCATATTGGTTCAGTCCGAATTTCTGTAATTTTGTAAACAAAGAGTTTTCTGTCATCTTTATTTCAAGCTCCCTTCAAAATAAAAGTATTTAAAGTATATTCGATACAAATCCGCTATAGTAACCCCTGTAGTAGTAACTATAATAAACAAAACAAATATTGTCAATACTTATTTTTCTAATAGATATTTTGTTAGAATAAAACGCAAGAAAAAAACTCTCCGCTGCAGATTAGGAAAGTTTATTTAAAGATTCTCATGGAATATCAAATACTAGCTTACTGGAGATAACAGCAATTTGACAAAATGTGGTATAATTACATGTAATGGTGGAGTTGTATTATTTTATTATGTCAGCTATATAAGAAATATTCACTACATTACCAACGACAACACATACTAAATTAGACTGATAAACGATATGTAGGGGCATGGTAATTAGTGGAAAACCTATTCGAAGTTTGTGCAAATTTTTTATGAGTATTATTTTAAAAATGGGAGGTTGAGAATTGCGTAGTATAAAATCAACACTGATGATAGGTAGCATATGTGGAATAATAATTTCATGTATTAATACCTCATTAATAATATTATCATTGTATACAAACTTAAATATCTCGGTTTACTATGGGATGGCGATTATCTCGGCACTTGTGGCATTTTTATTTTTTATTAACCATAAGGCTGTAAACATCTTGCTCTCTTTTTTGATTTCTGTAGTTACATTTATTATTACAGAAATAATCACTGGGCAAGTGGGGATAGTAAATATGGTATTTAAACACATATATGGAGCCTCGGCAGAAATGTGGGCAGGTGACGGGTTCGGAATGATGGTTGTTACTTTATTTAATATAACAGGATATTTCCTAGGGTTTGTACTTGCATTAATTATACCTGTATTTAAAAAGATGATAAGACTGTTCTAATAAAACAATATAAATAGATTAACTACACGTATTATAATAACTTTTTGATGGAAATAAAGCTGCTACTCCAGAGTTCAGAGATTATTAAAAGATTGATTGTGTAATTGGGTGTAGTGGTAACGGACTTCCCACCAACAATGCATTCAAGTTTGCTTTGACTGTTTAGGGTCAAGCCTTGGAAGAAGCCAAAGCACATTCCTTCACTAAGCCAAGTCTGGCTTGGTGAAGGAACGTCTTGAATGCGAAACGTTATGAGAAATTTTAGGACTATCGAAGAGTTAGCTTAACAGCAAGGCTATAAAGAATTGTAAAATGAAAAGTAAGTCTGATTTATAAAATAATGTGATGTAAGAACTCAATAAATAGCAATTTATATAGGAGATATTATGGTTGAAATATTATTATTATCAAGATGATATGGATATACGGTTCTTTGGCTCAAAAATGTACCCAATATGGATGATGTTGCCACATGGAATTCAAAATAAAGAACCATTTTGGACCTTGTGTTATGCTGATGATCCTTTGTCGTTGGAAGATGAAAGGCAAACAAGAGAACTTTATCAAAGGATGTTTCAATATTATAAGTAATGACAAATTCAAATTTAAGGTTAAGTATTATAAATATTAATTTAGGGGGGAATGTATATGGAGTTGAGATTGGCTAATATGAACGATTTATCGAAACTCAAAGCAGTGTATAGAAACATAATTGATAATATGATAAGAAACAACATACCAATTTGGGGCGAATTCTATCCATGCGAGGTTTTTAGCGATGATATTGAAAATAATCACCTGTATTTACTGGTTGAGGGGCATGACGATATAGTCGCAGCGTTTGCATTATGTGAATCAAATGCGGGAGAAAGTTATGTGAAATGGGAAAATGTTAACGACAAGGCAGTATATCTTGACCGCCTTGGAGTTAACGTTAATTATTCAAGACGAGGAATTGGAGGTATAATGCTTAAACATGCGATTACACTCGCTAAGCAGAAGAACGCGAAATATTTAAGGCTTTTTGTTGTAGATATAAATAAACCAGCTATAAATGTATATTTAAAAAACGGATTCAAACAGGTAGATGGGATCTATGAAGAAAGAATTAATGATGAGCTTGTATTGCGTGAATATGGATTTGAAATAGAAGTATAAAGGTAATATAAATGGAAAGTGCACTATTGAAAGAAAGAGCGAGACCTAAAACATATCATAACAAAAAGTTTCCGTTCAGCTTGGCTTGAGAAGATATCCAAGCTACACCTGCAACACTAAGCCAAGTCTGGCTAAGTGTCTCGGCGTCGGAAATTAGAAACGTTATCGAAGTGATTCAACATAATAAAGTTTTATATTAACAATAGATTTTGAAAATATAATTTAAGAAATGATAGGGTGATAGAAGTTTTGAAGACTTGGAGCAAAATAAAGAAGAGACTAGAAGGATTTACTTGTGATTCCCTAAAAGGTAGGGTTGAATTTCATGTGGCTAACTATAGAAGAGCACATGACAATGCAGGTAGAGCATATATAGTTGTTGATAAAAAAGAAGTAATGAATATGTGTACACTAAGACGGAATGTTTCAGTATATGAGAAGGAAAAACAAATGCTAAAAGACTATAATGTAGGAGTTGAACCGTATGATTTTGATAGTTATAGTCCTGAATTAATGTCACTCCACTATAAGAATTACTCGAAAGTAGAAAAAGAAGGTATCCTCTCACAGGATGACTTTTTTGAAGCAGTGGAAATATTTTTAGCTTCCTTTATTGAAGAAAGCTTGAAATCAGAGAATATCATAATAAAAATACTTAGCGTTATTGATCGCAGGGTTGGTAAGAGGACATTAGTTAATATGAGAAGCTCAATTATAAATGAGCACGAGGCCATTCAATATTTTTATAAGTTAAGATGTGATTCAGAAAAGATAGATTGAAAAAGATTAATACATTGCAATAATAGAGTGGCTATATATGCCTTCGTATAGCAAAATACTCCCGTTCACTTTGCCACATTTCACAGCCTAAGATATGAGATATCTAAGGCTGTGAAACGTCGGGAGTAAGAGATGTTATGCGACATCTTTGAATTTAAAAATCAGTAAAATATGAATGACTGGAATTCATACACTAGTGTATAATATAAATAAAGAATTCTATAATTGAGGTGAAATTGAAATGAGTTTAGCAGAAAAGCTTATAAAGGATTTCGAGGAGTTACCAGAAACGCAAAAGAAAGAAGTTATAGATTTTGTTGAGTTCCTAAAGTTAAAAAATCAGAAGAGATTAGAAAGTATGATGGATGAAGTTATACTCGATAATCAAGAAGCATTAGAGGAGCTTGCAAAATAGTGGAGTTTTTAGATATAGATAACATACAATTATTTCATAAAAAGATAATAAATAAGACTGGTGGTAGTGAAGGAATTCGAGACATAGGCCTAATTGAAAGTGCATTAAATAGAGCATTCGTGACATTTGATGGGCATGAACTATATGAAAGTACAGAGAAGAAAATAGCTGTTATAACGCATGGTCTTATAAGAAATCATGGATTTGTAGATGGCAATAAAAGAATAGGTATAGCAGTCATGGTTTTGCTTCTGAAAATGAATAATATTATAATAAAGTACTCTCAGCAGGAATTAATTGATGTTGGGCTAGGAGTTGCAGAAGGAAAGCATGATGAAAATTATATTCTTGAATGGATTGAGAGTCATGAAAAATAATAAGGTGAAAGACCTTGTTATTTTTTATAGTTTGTGGAAATATATTCAATTAAAGTAGGATGTTGGACGTCATATAATAAAATATTGCCGTTCGCCTTGGCTAGATAGTATTTTGAAGCGGATAAGTGTTGGATTTAAATGTAACTACGTTTTTGGCAGGATGTGGAACTAGTGCCAAGCCGCATTCCTTCATCGGTGCAACCACGCCAAGGGGATTCCTTTTGGGTCCTATTCAGGAACGCCGGCAACAAGAAACGTTATATGACATTTTAAATCTAATAAAGTTAATGTTTAGGCATAAAATTTTTTATTAGATTTATATAATAAAAAGTTACAATTGTAAGGTATTGTGAATTAAAAATTATACATTGTGAGGCTGGGAAAATGGAGATTAAAAAAGTTCGATTTATTGAGCCAGGCAATTTGCCATACAGAAAATCAATTAAAAACTTATATGTCTATGATAAATACATACGTACCCCTTCAATGGGCTTGTTGACTCTTGCAACGATAGTTAAACAATATGTTGACGACACTCTTATGTATAGTGAATCCATATCAAAAATTAAATGGGAGGATGTATTAGATGCCGATATAATTTTTATGGGTTTCTTTACTTTCGCTGCTAACAGGGGATATGAACTGGCAAATTATATTAGGCAGAATTCAAAGGCTGTTATAATATTAGGTGGATTACACCCAACACTAAATTATGAAGAAGCCTGTAATTATTGTGACTATGTACTGCTGGGTGAGGGTGATGAATCTGTATTGGATATAATCAAAGCTATAGAATCAGAAAAAGATATATCAATACCTGGTGTTGCTTATAAGAAGGACAAGGCAATTGTTGTTACACCAAAGCGGTGTCCGCCAGAAAACATCGATACTATCCCCAATCATAGCCTGCTTTATAGATTCCATGATATGGTTAGGTATAATACAATTTGGCCTCAAGTACATGCTTCACGTGGGTGTCCGCATAGTTGTGATTATTGTGCTCTTGTTCGAGTTTTTGGCAGAAAAGTTCGCACCCGATGGCCTGAAAGCGTTGTTGAAGATATTAAACGTACCATTAATTTTTTCGATTCTAAACACCGCAGATTAGCAAAAATGCTTTGGATAACTGATGATAATTTCTTTGCAGATAGGGAATGGGCTCTATCAGTGTTAAGGTCTATCATAGATGCTGGAATTAAATACAAATTTACTATTCAAGCAAGATATGAAGTTGGATATGATGATGAAATGCTTGAAATGTTAAAAAAAGCTGGATTTATTGAAATAGCCATGGGGATAGAATTTTTGGAAGATGAAGCCTTTCATGCTTATAATAAAAAAAGCAGATATATTGATATAGTTGGTTCAGTGAAAAACATTCAAAAGCATGGTTTAAGAGTGCGTGGGTTATTTATTGTAGGTGCTGATAATCATACAATAGGTGTTGGAGAAAGACTTGCGAGTTTCGTAATTGAAAATAATATTTGCGGTGTTCTTATTCAATCTATGTATTTTATACCGGGTACACCTGTTTACGAGACGCATAAGGATAAGTTGATACACACAAATTGGTCTAAGTGCACAGGAAATGTTGTACATTATCCAGAAAATATCTCACCATATGATTTGCAACAAGAAATAATATATGCAAGTAAAAAGATATATTCCTTAAGACGATTATTATCTGCAATTTTTAAGAAGCGTGGTATTGACAGAATTTTATTTTTAGGTGAATTTTTTTGGCAAAAAAGCGTTCGGGCTGATTTAAAAAAGGAACTGCCTTTTCTAAAAAAATCAACACAGGAGTCTGGATTATATTGATTTAAATGAGATAGGTGAAAAAGCAATTTGGGTAATCTGAATTGCTTTTTTAATTGGACTACTATGGAATGTTCCAATTGGTAGTTTAAATTATATCATAAGGTGGTATTATATATTTATTGTATTATATAGTGTATACACCGCTAACTAACAAAGAGAGGGATAGGATGCGCATTTCTATAGATAAGAAAATTTCCATACCAATTTATATTCAAATAAAAAATCAAATAAAGGAACTTATCCATGATGGGATATTGCCTGTTGGTTTTGTGCTTCCTCCTGAGAGAAGGCTGGCTGTAGAAATTGGTGTCAGCAGGAGTACTGTGGTTAAGGCTTATGAGGAACTAAAGGCACTGGGACTAGTAGAGTCACATATTGGTATGGGCACTAGAGTTTCAGCTGAGTTTGAAGATAAAGCTTTAGAAAGTGAAGTAAAGGTTTTACCCTTGTCTTGGTATCAGTTTTTTGATGAAAGCATAGCATCAGCCAATGAGCATACCATTAGTGACATTATGAATATTCATGGCCACAGGAATCTTATATCTTTTGCTGCCGGAATAGCAGCACCTGAGCTATATCCTTTAGAAAAAATAAAAGAAATTGAAGATGAACTTTGGAGAATTTCTCCAGAAGAAATACTTTCAATTAGTTCTGTGGATGGCTACTATCCATTAAGAGAAAGCTTAGTTAGTTTAATGGAAACCAGGAGAGTGCAGACATCATCTAAAGAAATAGTTATTTTATCAGGTTCTATGCAGGGGATTGATTTTGCGGCAAGGACGTTTATAAAACCAGGTGATGTGGTCATTGTAGAAGAACCTACCTATATAGGTGCTCTTGAATCATTTAGGGTGGCTGGAGCCAAGGTTATAGGAGTGCCAATGGACAACAATGGTATAAGGACGGATGTGCTGGATATACTGCTGCAAAAATATAAGCCAAAGTTTATATATACCATGCCAAATTTTCAATGTCCTACAGGCATTACTATGAGCGGTAAAAGAAGAAATGAACTTTTAGCACTAGCTCATAAATATCAAGTTCCTATTGTGGAGGATGACCCCTATGGAGAACTTAGATACGAAGGTACAGATTTACCTACCCTGAAGGCCTTGGATAAGCATGGTTATGTTATATATATCAGTACTTTTTCAAAAACTTTGTTCTCAGGAATGCGAATAGGCTGGGCAGTGGCGCCAGAGCAGGTAATTAAGAAGTTTTCAATATTAAAACAGATGACAGATCTTCATACAAATACCCTTGGTCAGCACATATTGGATAACTATCTCAGAAAAAATTATTATAGAGAGCATATTAAATTGGTATGCAGTGAGTATACCAAAAAAAGAGATGCTATGGTAGCAGCGCTTGAAGAGTATAAGGTACAAGGGGTAAATTATACAATCCCAGAAGGGGGTTATTATATCTGGTGCACCATGCCTAAAGGTATAAGTCAATCAAGATTAATGTCAAAGGCAGCTGTTAAAGGGGTTATCTATACACCAGGTAATGTGTTTTTCCCTCATGCAGGTGAAGGAGAAACTTATTTTAGATTAAATTTTACTTATGAGAATTGTGAAAATATAAAATTAGGAATAAAACTCTTAATGGAAGCCATTAGGGAAGCTAAAGAGGAGTCTGAGGATTCAGAAGATAATTTGGAGTTCAATAAAACTCCACTAATATAGAAATAAGTAGGGGGCTAATAAATGAATAGTAAATTTTCTAAAAGAACTAATAATGTTAAGGCATCAGAAACTCGTGAAATATTAAAGGTTACAGAAAGACCAGAAATAATATCTTTTGCAGGAGGACTTCCAGCTCCAGAGCTTTTTCCAGTAGAGACTTTAAAAGAAGCTTGTGAAATCGTGTTAAAGGAAATGGGTCAGTCAGCACTTCAATATGCTACTACAGAAGGCTTCAATCCATTAAGAAATATTATAATAGATAGAATGAAGGCTTTAGATATAGAAGCTTCCTTAGAAAATATATTAGTTACAGCTGGTTCTCAGCAGGGCTTAGATTTAGTAGGAAAACTTTTTATAGATGAAGGGGACACTATAATCTGTGAAAGTCCAACATACCTTGCAGCTATCAATGCTTTTAAGGTATATGACGCTAAGTTTGCAGAAGTAGCTATGGATGATGATGGAATGATTATGGAGGAACTTGAAAAGACTCTTATAAACAATCCAAAGGCTAAATTCATATACACTATACCTGATTTTCAAAACCCTACAGGAAGAACAATGAGTTTGGAAAGAAGAAAGAGATTAATAGAGCTGGCAAATCAATACGATGTGCTTATAGTTGAGGACAATCCATATGGAGCAGTTAGATTTGCAGGACAAGATTTACCTCCAGTAAAGGCTTTTGATAAGGAAGGAAGAGTAATTTACTTAAGTACTTTCTCAAAGATATTCTGTCCAGGCTTAAGACTAGGCTGGATGTGTGCTAATGCAGAGTTTACTGAGAAGTTTGTTGCCTTTAAACAAAGTGCAGACTTACATACCAATGTATTTGCTCAAATGATAACAGCAAAGCATATAGAGCTGCATGACTTAGAAGAGCATGTAAAGGAAATTAAAGCTGTGTACCTTCACAGAAGGGGATTAATGTTAAAGTGTATAAAAGAAGAATTCCCTGAAGGCTTGAAATACACTTCTCCAGAAGGTGGACTATTTATCTGGGTTGAACTTCCTTCACATATAGATTCAAAGGAACTATTCAGCAAGTGCTTAGAAAATAACGTAGCTTTTGTACCTGGACATCCATTCTTCCCAAATGGAGGCTGCACAAATACTTTTAGATTAAACTACTCCAATATGCCTGATGAAAAAATAATCGAAGGTATAAAAAGATTAGGAACTGCTATAAAGAGCATGATGTAGAGATGTAAGAAGTAATTAAATAATGAATATTTCAAAAGGGCTTATATCGGAGTAGAAACTAATCTATATTTTGATATAACGCCCTTTTGTGCTATTAAAGAATGGCAGTGATTATTTTTGCTTACTCAAAGGTTACTATATTCTTAATACCATTCATTTTTTCAATTGCCCATTCTACAGCCTCTCTGCTGCTGCCAAATTCCTCATTTGTACTGCTTACATAGGAATATCCATCTTTGTCATCCACAACCTGAATAAACAATTCTTTTATTCCATTTGTGATACTAACTTCACCATTGGTTTCAAGGGTATCTATTAATTCATCAAGTGTTATTACTCTATTCATAGTACAATCACCTTCCTGTCTTCCTGTTAGATTTATATAATTATGATGTGGAGTAATATGGACTTTATACTAGTGTTTGCTTGCCAAACCGTTATTCATCTTACATTACCTATACGCAGTCAACGTGCCATAGAGCCTTGTTATTTTGACTATGTCCAAGAAATATGCTAATGTAGTAAGTAATTCCAGTTTCAGCCTTCTTGTGCAAAATCATTAATGTACAAGTTAACTGTTCTGCTGTATAGTAGGCTTGCATCTTGATTGTAATATGATGCAAATATAATTTGATTAATTAAAGGATAAATATACATTTAAGGCGGTAAAAGAATGAGAATATTTCAAACGTGCTTTTTTATAGTTGAAGTCATATTATATTTAATATTAGGCTTGGCATTTGCACTTTTTCCAGAAAAACTTTTTAGCAATAACAAATATACTTCCAATGAGTGGCCTAGCTACAGTTATTTGGAGCTCACTTCCACTAGAAAAAGGGCAAGAAGGCAGATAAAGCCGTGGAAAATTGTCTGGTTTATAATTGTTATGAGCATTACAGTTTACCTGATTAAACCATACATTCTTGATGTTCCTCAATTGATAACAGGAAAACTAAATTATGTAACAGGAGAAGTTCAAGATATTAGAACAGTGAGTAAAGATCCAACGGAATATGTTTATATCTGTGGAGGATATGAGGTTGAATTTTTCTTTTCTTCTGGTGTCAGTAAATATAAAGATTATAAAATAGGCTATCTTACCCATACAAAGAGGGCGATTTATTGCGAACAAATTGATGAAAGCAATGGGTATAGAAAGGCTGTAGGTTTTCCTTTTAAGGATATATTAGTGTTCTTGACCGTAATTGGTGGAATAATCTTTATAGCGGTTATTTCACAATATGTGAGATTCAAATTATTCATACCAGTAAATATAATTTCATTTCTTGTTTTTACATATTATTTTATAAAATTCGGAATAGACTATGGTATTTGGTTTTCTGCAGACAATAAAGGACTTGTAGGTTTAATTATGGGCTTGGTAGGTTTATTTATAACGCTTTTCTCATACTTTATTGAAAGGCTGAGATATAGAGATAACCTTGTAACTTTCTTCTGTGCTCAATTAATTTCTGTTGGTGATATAGGCTTACTTATATGTTTAATCTTTAATTTAAATTAAAAATTGAATCAAGCCAATGTTAAGAAAGATTTGGGCAAGTACTACCTTTAATTTATGAAAAAGAAATAATTTAATGAGCTTGGATATTCAGAATATTCATCAAAAAATAAGTCTCTATTTAATAAAAATGCTGTCAATGTACAATGATTAAGGGAAGCATATCAGAATGCTTCCCTTAATTCGTTACATTATATTGCACGACCATATCCTTGCCATCAAAATATACAAGATCGCCAGCTTCTAAATGCCAGATAGCCTTTAAGGTTGAGGGATACAATATTCCGTTTATATCCCTATAATCATCACAAATTGCTGACCATTTTACTTTTTTAATATCTCCATTACCATCGTTATATTCCCTATCTTCAGTAGTGAAGCTTAGCATGCGGCCCTGATTATCAAATTTAAAGATTCCGCTGGCTGAGATTCCATAATAGGTTATAGTAGCTTTTACATGGGTTTCATCAATTTTCTCCCAGTTAATGAAATCTTGCAGGGCACAATTTGGCATTATTAAACATTCTGATAGGTAAGTTACAAGACATGCCTTATTCATAGCTTCACTTTTTTCATTAAATAAAGTTATAAGTTTTGCTATTTGTCCTTTCATAGAGCCTATGCCATTTTGATAAGAATCTAAGCCCTGAAAGGGGATACCAAGCATGCTAGTATCAATTAATGCAAATCTTATGGGGCTAGCCGCAAAACTGTACAGTGTATATTCTACCTTAAGCTTTTTAGAGGCTTGTACAAAATCCACATCTTTTAAGTACGCTTTCATATTAAACATTTTAGGTTTGCCAATATATCCGCAATAATGAAAATACTTTTGAACAGGCGAGGGTGATTTTGCAATATCTTCTGTAGTAAAGCTTTCATTTTGTATTTTTGTTTTTGCTCGATGATAATTTATTAATTTTGTAAACTCAGATTTAATTGGAGAATAAGATATATTAAACCATATCAATATACCTAAAAATAGTAAAATAATAATCCCTAAAATCCAAAGCATAATACTTTGCCTCCTTTGGAAATACTAAACTTGTATTGTTAATATCATCATTAGTGGGAGAGGTTACTATAACATAAATGTTACCCATATATTAGTATAAATACAAGTATGATTTAATAAAAGCTTATCAGTATATTTAAAGGTATGTTAATCCCTTATAAATGAAAGTATGGCTATAATTAAAGGCTTTTCCATTATGTTAAAGTGGGTTCATTGACTATTATATTGTTACTTCTTAAGACTAAAATACTCAATTTTACATGCAACGTTACTTTATTGTAAAATGTAACATATTAATGGGGAAATTTTATTATTAAATACTGAAAATTAAAATTTCTTATTATTTTTATGTGTAAACATATGCAATAAAATGACGAAAGATGTTATAATGTATTTAAGAGTGATTTTAGCCAGCCTAGGGTTAGGCAAACGATTGCAAAACGATCGACAATAGATGGGAGTGAATAATATTTATGATAGTTGAAAGATCCAGTGGTGTATTATTACACCCAACATCATTGCCAGGTAGATATGGTATAGGAGATATGGGTAAGGAAGCATATGAATTTATAGATTTTCTTGAAGGTGCTAAGCAAAAGCTATGGCAGGTACTGCCTCTTGGACATACAGGTTTTGGAGATTCACCTTATCAATGCTTTTCAGCATATGCAGGAAACCCTATATTAATAAGCCCAGACAAACTTTATGAAATAGATTTATTAAGTGAAGAGGATTTAAAGGATATACCAGCGTTTGATCCTATTGCTGTAGAATATGGTGAGGTAATAGTCTATAAATACGATTTACTTAAAAAGGCTTATTCAAAGTTCATCTCAAACAACGATGAAAAAATACAAGAAAAATATAATGATTTTGTTGCTAAGAATTCTGCTTGGCTAAATGATTATGCATTATTTATGGCATTAAAGGATTACCATGGAGGAGCATCTTGGTATACTTGGGAAAAGGATATTGCAAACAGAGAAGTTAAGGCTATTGAAGCTTGGTCAGAAAAGCTTGCTGTAGAAGCTGGATTCTATAAATTTGTACAGTTTATATTTGATATGCAATGGTCAGAATTAAAGGAATATGCTAACTCAAAGGGAGTAAAAATTGTAGGCGATATTCCTATGTTTGTTGCTTACGATGGCAGTGAAGTTTGGTCTAATCGTGAACTATTTGAGTTAGATGACGCAGGTAATCCGAAAGGGGTTGCAGGGGTGCCTCCAGATGCCTTTAGTGCAGATGGACAGCTTTGGGGAAATCCACTATATGATTGGAAGAAGATGAAAGAGACAGGCTACGCATGGTGGATTAGCGTTCTTAGTAGTATGCTTGATAAAGTTGATATCATAAGAATAGATCATTTTAGAGGCTTCCATGAATATTGGAGAATTCCTTATGGGGACAAGACTGCTACAGGCGGAAAATGGGTTGAAGGACCAGCGGATAGTCTTTTTGAAGCTGTAGAGAAGGCACTTGGAAAGCTTCCAATAATAGCTGAGGATTTAGGATTTATAACTCCAGGAGTTTTAGAACTAAGAGATAAATTTGATTTCCCAGGAATGAATATATTAATGTACGGATTTGGCGATGATGGAGCAGAAAATACATTCTTACCTCATCACCATAGTGCTAATTCTGTGGTATATACAGGAACTCACGATAATGATACTATGTGGGCTGCTTACCAAGACTACTCTGAAGAAGTAAAAGATTATGTAAAGAAATATGTTAATACTACTAATGATGGTCCAGAAATCGTATGGGACATTATAAGAATTGCTTACGCTTCTACAGCAGTTATGGCAGTAATACCTCTGCAAGATTTAATGTGTCTTGGAAGTGAAGCAAGAATGAATACACCTGGTACAAGCGCTGGTAACTGGAGATGGAGATTTAAAAAGGAAATGATTACAGAGGAAATTTCCGAAAAGTTAATAGAGCTTACAACTGTATATGGCAGATAATATATCCACTTATTTACAAAATACAATGGAATGGTTATAATAGTATTTGTAAGTATTGTTATATATTAGTTTTTGTGTTAGTTTAAAGAGCCACCCTAGGTTTAGGGTGGCCTTTTCATCAATATAATTTGATGAAAATTATAACATTTCCATAAACTAAAATCTTTAGTGGGGAGGATATGAATGGAATATAAAATTGAAGAGATGAAAGCATCAGATTGGGAACAAGTAAAGGATATTTATTTAGAGGGAATTAAAACAGGTGTGGCAACATTTCAGACTGAAGCTCCTATCTGGGAAACTTGGGATAAAGGTCACCTTGGTTTATGTAGATTAGTTGCTCATTTAGACAATAATGTATTAGGCTGGGTGGCGTTAAGTCCAACTTCTAGCAGGGATTGTTATGCAGGGGTAGTAGAAGTTAGTATTTATGTTGGTAATAAGTATAGAGGAAAAGGGATAGGAACAGATCTTTTGACGGCAGTAATAAAACAATCTGAAGAAAGTGGAATTTGGACATTATATTGTGCAATTATAAAAGAAAACATTGCAAGCATAGAAACGCATAAGAAATGCGGGTTCAGAGAAATTGGCATAAGAGAAAAAGTTGCTAAAATGGGGAATGGAATATGGCATGATGTAGTATTAATGGAACGAAGAAGTAAAGTAGCTGGAATAAGCTAAATAATAATCTTGATGCAATATTGTACTAAATTGTAGTCGTAATCTTCTTTCATAATAATTAACGATTTATTAATAATAAATTCAGCCTGGCTGCGAATACTAAAAATGCTAATTAAATTATTAGGAGGGTTTTATTATTATGATAAGAGCTAATTTAAAAAAGGCTGCTGCACTAGCACTCACCTTAACAATTGCTATGAGCAGTACAGCATTTGCAGCCAGCAATGCCAATGTTAATGAGACAAATGCCACGTCAGCTGCCATGGAAAACTGCAAAGGTCAGCATCATCCAAGATATGAAGCGGTTTTAAAGAAACTAGGATTAACAGAACAGGATGTTATTAATGCTCAAAAGTCCGGTAAGACATTATTTGATTTAGCTAAAGAAAAGGGTTATACTGCAGATCAGGTAAGAGCAATGATGATTGAGAGTAAAACAGAGCATATCAATAAGGCGGTAAAAGAAGGCAGATTGACACAGGATCAAGCTAATAAGCTGATAGAAAAGGTTAAAGCAAGAATTCAAAACTGGGATGGAAAAATCCATGATCATGAAAAGTGCAGAGAACATTGTCAGCCGCAGGATGGTGCAAAACCACAGGATAGTACAAAACCACAGGACGGCTCGAAGCCACAAAAGAGTACACAAACCAATAGAAGAATGTAAAGATTACTACATATTAAAATATCTAGACAGATAGAAGCGTTATCATGTTATAAGCATTACTTCATAACAGGATAACGTTTTTTTTGTGCAACTACTGTTATTTAACTATTGTGAGTAATAGAAATATATGACTAAATGTATTACTATAGTAATATTTTAAGCATAAGCAATGTGGGATATAATTAGTTCATAGGAAGGAAATAACGAATTAAAATAATATTTCATATTGTGAGGAGAGATGAAAATGAATAATTTTGGTGGACAATTACAAATGATATTTGTCATAGGGCTGATGATTATATATCTATTTTATATCCAGATAGCCAAAAGACCTGTAAAGGCAGGGAGATATGTAATAATGCCATTGATTCTTATATATGCAGCTCTAGGTGCTGTAGGCGATTTGAAAAATACAAGTGCGCTATTCAGCCTAGGTACTTTTATATTAGTAACAGTTAGTTTAGTTTTAGGAGTAGTTTCAGGGCTTATAACAAAAATATTTAAAGGAGAAGACGGTATACTTTATCAACAGGGTGGTTGGAAGGTAGCGGTGTTTTTACTAATTGCTTTTCCTTTAAAGTTTATATTAAGACATTATCTTGGAGCTTTACCTGGTAATGAATTTTTAAATAATCAGAGTACTGCATATCTGTTGATTTATTCAGTACAGGTAACTGCTAGAAGCATTACAGTATTCTTTAGATGTCCAGAAGTATTTAGCTCATTTTCTGAGCAAAAGATGCTTAGAAAAAGACTAAGAAGAGCAAGTAGAGGAAAAGCTGTATAGTTAAAAAAGTATGCTAATTAATCTTGGCATACTTTTTTTAGTGTGCACAGCGGAGGCTTATTCGCCAAACAGACCTCTAAGTCAATTTCAAAATATATTAAATTGCCTTATCAAATAACTGATGATTTAATTAATATATATACATTATGTACTTGAATATAGAAAGCTTGGAAATGAGGTGCTTAGTCCATAAAAGATTAGGTGCCTCATTTGATTTTTGATGAAATAAGAAGGATTTTATAATGTCAAAGAGTGTTTATTGTGTGGATAAAATGAATAGCATACTTTTTAAATAAGTATTTAAGAAGCCTGAAATGTAAGTATATATCAATAAAACAGAGGGCGTATTGATAAATTATCAAAAAATACCTTGAAAAATTGAAAAATGTAAATTATAATAAAAATCAATAAAACATTACATAGATAGGCATAAACCTACTAAATCTAAATTTTTATCAGAATTTTTAGTTTGGTTATATATTGCTTGGTTATTTTATATAATTGTGTGTTTTATACAAAATGGGGATAAATTACATAAAGACAGTTAAAAAAAGCAAAAACAGTCAGGTTGATGTGGGGATATCAGCACTGACAGCTGCTAAGGTGACTCTAAAGTGAAAAGTAACGGAATATTTTAGTAGAAGGGCAGGCATGGATATAGTTTTGAAAAATATAGAGAAAGCCTGGGGAAGTATTTTTTATATAGATAATGAAGAAGAGACTGCCATGCCCCTTAAGCCACTCTTAGCCTTAGCAATAATAGACGGTATGAACATTGGTAGGGAAAATGTTCATATACCGTTTCTATTATGGGAAAGAAGTGTAAGTCTAATTATGCATGTTGCGAATTATAGGAGGGATAAGATGCAGGAGATCTGCGATGGTTTGTTTGAATTTGAGGATACTCAAAAAGGCAAATATTTAATATTTTCTCTAGGCAGCGAAGAATATGGTATAGAAATAAAGTATGTTACAGAAATAATAGGTATGCAGAAAATTGCTGAGATACCTGATGCACCACAATATGTAAAAGGGGTGATAAATCTAAGAGGAGTAATAATTCCTGTAATAGATGCACGACTTAGATTTAACAAGGAAATCAGAGACTATGATAATAGAACCTGCATAATTGTGATTGAAGTAAAAAATATGTCAGTAGGTTTAATAATTGACAGGGTTATAGAGGTGTCGGATATAGCTGAAAAAAACATCTCAGAGCCTCCAAGTATAAGTAAAACCAGCAGCAATGGTTACATAAAAGGAATAGGCAAGATTGGTGATTCAGTTAAGCTTTTAATTGATTGCATTAAGCTTTTAAATAAAAACCATATGGAAGAAATAGTGTTTTGAATCATTGTTAAAACAGCAAAACAACAAAAAGGGGATGAGGATATGTATTGGTTTAGCAATTTAAGGATTAAAACAAAATTACTTTTTTGCTTTATATTGGCGGCAGTTTTTACAGTAGTTGTGGGTATTATGGGCATTATTAATATGTATGGAGCGGATAATATAGGTTTAATTGAGAGAATAAATGCAAGCAATGGAAATAGATTCAGATTCAATACAACAGTGATGATTGCAACGATAGCAATAGCTGTTGTTTTAACCATATTCATTGGGATTGCTGCAGCATCCTATGTGAGCAGAAGAATTAGCCAATTGTCATCTGCAGTAAAAAATATAAACATTGGCAATATATCCGTGGAAATGAATGTAGCCTGTAAGGATGAGATTGGTGATCTTTCAAGAGAAATTGAAACTATAGTAAATAGTACAAGACAGCAAATGTTAAACGCTTACATAGAAAGCTTTAATAAGATGTTAGGAGATATAAATATCTCTGCAGAGCAGCTAGCAGTAGGAGCTGCTCTGGTATCTGGCGCTAGTCAATATTTATCGCAAGGAAGTATTGAACAAGCCAGTGCAGTGGAACAAATAACATCATCAATTACTGAAATTGCTGCTCAAACTAAAGTGAATGCAGCCAGTGCAAAGAGGGCTGGTGAGTTGGCAGAGGTATCTAAAGCAGATGTAGACAGTGGTAAATATCAAATGCTGGAAATGTTAAATGCTATGAATGAGATATATGAATCCTCTGCAAATATCTCAAGAATAATGAAAATAATTGAGGATATAGCTTTTCAGATAAATATCGTTGCGCTAAATGCCACAGTAGAAGCAGCTAGAGCAGGACAACATGGAAAAGGTTTTGCGGTTGCAGCAGAAAAGGCAAGAAATTTAGCTGCTAGGTCAGCAGAGGCAGTAAAGGAAACTGTAGAAATAATAGAGGAATCCATAAAAAAATTTGATCAAGGCAGGATCATTGCTAAGGACACAGCTGAAGCCTTAAATATAATATTAGAAAATATAAATGATATTACTAATATAGTGTTGGAGATATCAGTATCATCTAATGAACAAGCTCAAGGAATACTACAAATTAATGACGCAATTGAACAGGTTTCAAAGGTTACACAGATTAATTCAGCATCTTCAGAAGTAACAGCCTCTGCCAGTGAGGACCTGTCAAACCAAGCAGTACTGCTTAAGGAAATGTTGGGAAAGTTTGATCTTAACCCAAATGAAATAATAGAAGATGCTGAGGAGGATATAAGTATATTATACCCATTTAGTAAACAGGAAAAGTATAAAGCAGCTAAAGTTAGTTATAAAGAGGAAGAAGCTATAAACCATGGAAAAGTAAAGATTAGTCTAGATGAGAATGACTTAGGTAAATATACATTGTAATAACATAGTGCGATGAATCTGTGGGAGGGTGATTTCATGAAACGAATATTGATTGTGGATGCTGCAGCTTATATGAGATTAACACTTAGAATTATGCTGGAGAGATATGGCTGCCAAGTAGTTGGTGAGGCTGATAATGGTTGGGCAGCAGTGCAAAAATGCAGGGAGCTTATACCGGATATTGTAATTATGGATATAACTATGCCTTTATTAGATGGTGTAGAAGCTACAAAATTTATTAAAAGATATAGTCCAAATGTAAAGATTATGATGATATCCGCATCGGGACAAGAAAGTGCGGTAGAAAAGGCTATTTTGAATGGTGCCGTAGGATTTATTGTAAACCCATTTAACGAACAGCAATTAATAGAATCTTTATACACATTAATAGATCCTCCCAATCTCAGATTGGGCTTTCAATCATTAACCTAAGTGGAGAATACGCTATCTAGTTATGTTTTACGCTTTAGAAGATATTACACATTAATAGATCCTCCCAATCTCAGATTGGGCTTTCAATCATTAACCTAAGTGGAAGAATACCGAACCAAGTAGTATCCTATATTTTAAGAGAAATTAAATTACCTGTAGGCAGCCAATGTTCTACAGCTTTTTTCTTTTATTTTACAAATATGTATAAAACAAAACAATAAAATATATAATTATCAACAAAATAATGCGTAAATTAACAAAATGTTATAAAAATGCCTTGAAAAATTAAAAAGTGTAAATTATAATTAAAATAAATATAACATTACATAGCTAGATATAAATAAACTAGATTTAATTTCTTTAATAACGTTAAGTATAGTTATAATCTATTTCATGGTTTTACATTATTGGGTAGTTAAGATTCTTAATGGTAGTTTTAACAATGATTTAACAAAAACTTAGTGTATATACGTTGAAGAGTGTAAAAATATTTAGTAAGCTGTACTCGAATATAGTTGGTAAAGTACGCAGTAAATTATGTGATAAGTTTTATTATTTTTAAAAAGAGGGATATATATGGATAATCATGACATACTAATGACAAAAAATAAAATACTCAATGTATTTGATAATAATAAGGACTCAATATTTAACACCTGGATCAATCTTTTTGAAAAAAATGAAAAGATACAGCATGAGGTTGGTTCATTAATAAATATTTTTAAGAATATATTAGAGAACTATATAGATTATTTTAAGAATGAAAATAAGAACCAATATTTATCTTCTATCATGAATGTAGTTAGAGAAATGGATATTAACGATGTTTCCTACAATGATTTCATGATGTACATTCCATATTTTCAAGAGAGTTATACAAGTGTATTAATGAAGAACTTAAAAATAGAGGACATTGAAGAAGGTCTTATATTATGCAATAGAGTATACAATAAGACTTTAGTGCATATCCAGAATGAATATCTTAACGTAAAAGATCCAACCTTAACGGCCATGCTTAAATTATCAGAGCTTAGAGATGATGTCACAGGACACCATGTTGAAAGAACAAAAGAATATGCAGTGGCACTATCAAGAGCTCTTAATCTAGATGAAAAATTCCTTAAATATATCAGCAAAGCAAGCCTTTTACACGATATCGGTAAAATAGCAGTGAGAGACGAAATCTTATTAAAGCCTGGAAAACTTACTAATAGTGAATATGAAGAGATAAAAAAACATACAGTAATAGGCGCAAGAGCTATTAGTAATGTTATAAAAGCAAATGAATATATTCATGATTATTTATATATGGCTATAGATATTGCTTTGTGTCATCATGAAAAGTATGATGGAAGCGGTTACCCAAATGGTCTTAATGAATCAAAGATTCCGTTAAGTGCTAGAATATTTGCTATAGCAGACGCTTATGATGTAATAACATCAGAAAGACCTTATAAGAAGGCTTTAAGCCATGAAGAAGCTGTAAGAAGAATTCAATTGGATTCTGGAAAACATTTTGATCCTCATATAGTTAATAAATTTATGAGAGTTCAGGACAAGTTCCAGATAATAAATAATAAATATAAGAATTAGCACAGAATTCTCAAGTAATATCAAGTTAATTAGACAAGATTCCCTAAAGTGCAAACTTACATTCGTTGACATATACGGAATTAAAGACCTAAAATTAAAAAAAGGCTTAATTTTCGGAGGAAAGTCTATCGAATGGTGGGATGAGTATGATTAATATATCTGACGAAGAGTACAGCAGATTATTTGTGTATATTAAGCAAAACTACGGCATAGATTTAAGTGAGAAAAGAGGTTTGCTGCAAAGCAGACTTCAAGAGGTGCTTCATAATCGTGGTTGTAAAAGTTTTTCAGAGTATATTAGCCTTATTAGGGCTGATAATACTGGTAAGCTGGTTACAGAAATGATTGATAGTGTTACAACTAATTATACTTTTTTTCTAAGGGACAGAAAGCAGTTTCTTTTTTATAAAAATACAGTACTTCCTTATATAAAGAAGCGTTATGAAAATGAAAAAACTCTAAGAGTATGGAGTGCAGCCTGCTCCAGCGGAGAAGAGGCATTTACCTTAGCTATGATTAATAATGATTTTTTCGGTGACAGCAAAGACTGGAGTGAAAAGGTACTAGCCACAGATATATGCAGTGAGGTTCTTCAAAAAGCTGTTAGCGGAGAATATGATAATAGAAAGCTCATATATGTACCTAACAAGTGGATCAAAAGATATTTTGAAAGGAAAGATAATAGCAAAAGTAAGGTTTGCGATAAGATAAGAGAGCAGGTAATATTTAAAAGATTTAACCTAATGGATAAGACCTTTCCCTTTGATAAAAAGTTTCAAGTTATCTTTTGCAGAAATGTAATGATGTATTTTGATAAAGAGACAAAAATTCAATTGCTGCATAGATTTTATAAAAGTCTGGAACCAGGCGGATATCTATTTGTAGGCTCCTCAGAGGAATTAGACTACTGTGAAAACAACGAATTTACATACATTAAGCCCTGTGTGTACACAAAAATACCCTCCCAATCTCAGATTGGGCTTTCATTCATTAACCGATGTGGGAAATATAGTACCTAATAGTATTCTATAGGTTCAGAGATATCACGCACACAAATAATCTCTCTCGACCTCAGGTCGAGCGTCCATTCATTAACATATTAAGGGAACACGGATTCTGGCAGTGTTCTGTAATTATGGAGATATCAATGTCTAATAACCCCTCCCAATCTCAGATTGGGCTTTCATTCATTAACCGGTGAGGGGAGTAAAGTTACTAATAGTATTCTATAGGTTTAGAGATATCACTCACAAATAATCCCTCTCGACCTCAGGTCGAGCGTCCATTCACTAACCGCAGCGGGTGGCATGGTAATTGATGGTACTATTTACGTTGAAAGGTATCAACGTATAATTTGGGAATATGTCAGGAATAAGAAAAGGTATATATTGTGTAAATATATACCTTTTATCCTATTTGTTTGCTAAAATTTTATATACCCCTGCAGAGATGTCATAACGGGATTTATCGTATTGTTTATTGCTTAATATAATAAGAACACAGTTTTTATCAATATCTTTTGCCATAAATGAGCTAAAGCCTAGTGTATCTCCACCATGGTAAGCCACTTTATCTCCTTCAGCACTATTATCAATATCCAATCCATAGCCATAACTATCTAAATTCGGAGTAAGCATTTCATTTAAGGATTGTTTATTTATTACTTTGCCTGTAAATAAGGCATTTTCCCACTTATATAAATCTTCAGCTGTTGAGTACATTTCTCCCGCAGCATAGGTAAGTGAACCTTCTGCTTCAAATGAACGAGAATAATCATTGGATTGTATATTTAATAATGAATAACCAATTGCTTTGTTTTCTATTTTAGGTTTCTTACTTAAAAATCCTGTTTGATTCATCTTTAAAGGTTTTAATATGTTTTTTTGTACATAGTCTTCATATTTCATATTGGATACTTTTTCGATAATATATCCAAGCAATATATAATTTGAATTGCTATACTCAAATTTTGTTCCTGGTTCAAAGTTAAGTGATTTATTTTTGAACATTTTAATAATTTCCTCAGGAGTATATGTATGTTTTCTGCTAAGCATGCTATCAAAGTTATTTGGATTAAAAAAATCGGGAATTCCTGACGTTTGTGTAACAAGGTTATAAATTTTTATTTTATCTCCATTTGGATAACCCGGAATATATTTGTTGATGGAATCTTGTACACTTAAAAGTTTCTTTTCTTGAAGCATTAAAATTGCTGCAGCTGTAAATTGTTTTGTTAAGGAGCCAATTTCAAAAACTGTACGTGGTGTATTAGCAATCTTTTTATCGTAGTCTGCCATTCCATAGCCCCTGTTTAATAAAATATCGTCATCTTTTACAATGAGAACGGTACCACTAAATCCCTTTTCATTGGAATAGTCATCCATATATTTAATCAATTTAGAACGAATATCCTTGTTGGCTGCAGTTGCAGTTTCTTGCAAAGTTTTTGCTTCTTCACCTGTAGATTGAATATTCTTGTTGGTTGCGGTTGTATTTTCTTGCAAAGTTTTTGTTTCTTTACCTGTGCAGCCTGTTAATAATATTGTTAATGAAAACACTAAGGTTATCATATACAATACACCTTTTTTCATTAGTAAACTCCTCCAATTAATAGCTTGTGTATATTCCTGTACACTGATTGATAATGATTTATTAGTTTGTGCATAACTTGTTGATAATTCATAATATTAAGAAGGATTATGAATTTTTCTTTATGTATATTCTTAATGCTTTGATTAGTAGATAAATTAAATAAATCACTACTGCAGTTGATACAATTGCGATAAATAACAAAAAAGTTATCTTGTTCAATAAATGTCCCTCCAATTATTATTAAAATATTAACTATATACTTGTCCTTATTTCGGTGTATTCGTTTTCTTTTGAGAATACTATCCACAAAAAATAAGTTTTAAATGCATTATACCATTTATGCCATAATGTTACAAGAAATTAAACCATAATATTACAGCTATATATCAGAAGATGCAAAAGAATATCTTTAATAAAGAATGTAAAGTTTTGTTTTCATAAAATAAAAGCTCCCAGTGAACGGTTGCAAGTAAGACATTCACTGGGAGTTTTTTATTTCTTTATAGATAATTATAATAGGGCTAGTACTTCTTCAGTCGAACGAATTTTACCTAACCTTGGGAAGATATATTTACAAACATAATCTTGTTCTTCTTTTGAAGAAGCTGTCATTGCATCTTCAACAAATATCTGATTATAAGCATGTTGATAGGCTTCTCTTGCTGTAGTATCCACACCCATTGAAGTAGAAATACCGCATAATACAATAGTGTCGATTCCGCGGCGTCTTAATTGCAAGTCAAGATCAGTTCCGTAAAAGGCTCCCAGTTGTCTTTTAGTAATGGTATAGGCATTTTTAGTATTTTCTATTTCAGGTACAAGCTTATCCCAGCCCTCAGGAAGTTTTGGTAAATTAGTTTTTAAATCTGTATTAGGTTTAAGCATGTCTTTTCCATCTACTGAAGAAACTCTTACAAGAACTACAAAAGTTCCTTTATCAGTAAATGCGTTAATTAATTTGCTGGCATTCTGAACCACCTGCTCGCCAGTGTATGGGGCATGGGGACTGTTTACAATTCCATTTTGCAGGTCAATAACTACAAGGGCTGTTTTTTCTGTGTTAATAAATTCTGTTTCTTTTAAGTTCAAATTTTGCATTTTAATCCTCCTTACATAAATACACAAATACACAAATCATCTCTCCTGACCTGAGGTCAGGCTTTCATTCACTAACCTAAGTGGGGTCAATGCTCTCTAAAACCATTACTGTTTATTAAGAGATATTAATCTCTCTCGACCTCAGGTCGAGCGTCCATTCATTAACATATACACAAATCATCTCTCCTGACCTCAGGTCAGGCTTCCATTCACTGACCTAAGTGGGGTCAATGCTCCCTAATACCATTACTGTTTATTAAGAGATATTAATCTTTCTCGCCCTCAGGTCGAGCGTTCATTCATTAACATATAAGGGGGATGAGATTACTTACAAGTTATTAGAGTTTACAGAGATATCATAACCAATACGCTCTAGCCTAATAACTGTGTATTAAGTTTTTTATACACCTTAAAGTATACCCATAGGGCATTTATCAAGAGCAATGCACTAGTAACAAAGAATACATATTTGATGCCTAAAAAGGCGGCTGCTTGCCCACCTAAAACTGCCCCTGTAAATACACCTAAATACCCTGCGGACATGTTAAATCCGAAAACTCTGCCTGTTAGTGAAGGCGGCGTAATTTTCTTCACTAGTATATTAACAGAAGGATTCAATCCACCTGCTGTTAATCCCAATATAAAGCGAAGAGCCATTAACTGCCAAGGGTTTTTTACAAATGCCTGTGGTATAAAAATAATCCCTGCTGCTACAAGAGCTGCTAATATGACTTTATGGGCTCCTATTTTATCAGAAAGCTTTCCAAGTCTCGGAGCAGCAATTATATTTGCTAGGCCTGAAGCTGAAAAGGTTAACCCTGCTACAAGGGCTATGTGGCTGGTGTTTTTGGATAATTGAGTAACATATACAGTAATAATCGGTTCAACAGAATATAATGCTACAGTTAATATAAAGAAGGTTACAAACATGGTAATAGTCAAG
Organism: Bacillota bacterium; assembly: GCA_030706015.1. Classification (GTDB taxonomy): domain Bacteria; phylum Bacillota; class Clostridia; order Clostridiales; family Clostridiaceae; genus JAUZPI01. The sequence goes on along the minus strand of JAUZPI010000013.1, from coordinate 2,280 downwards.
CTTTTTTCAGGTACAGCGTTCCATATTTCCTTCATGCTAAGAGGTTTTTTATTTTCAGGGGTGAAGTTTTCCTTTACAAATAAAGCGGTAGTAATAAACGCAATGAATAGCAGTATACCTGTTATAAAAAATACACCTTGATATCCAAGAGTCTCGCTTATAAATCCACCTATAGTTGGCCCAAGCAAAGAGCCTGCAATATTTGCCGTTGAAAGTGTACCTAAAGCATATCCAGCATGTTCTTTATCAGTTTGAGTTGCAATAAGTGTAGTGCAAGCTGTACTGTAACCTGTTATGGCGCCTTGTAATAATCTTAATGCTATCAATACATATGCGTTAGGTGCAAAACCCATGCAGCCTACAATTATAGACATACCCAGGCTGGCTCTAAGCAGCATCGGCTTTCGTCCAAACTTATCAGCTGCATGCCCCCAAATTGGTGAGAAAATAGCTGAAATGATATAGGTGACACCAAAAGCAATTCCGGAAAGTTGTGCAATAGAAGCAGCATTACTAACGCCAAGATGCTTTATATAAAGAGGCAGTATAGGTGCAATTTGGCTCATTCCTACACCAGTCATAAACATTCCAAACCAACAAACTATCAAATTTCTTTTCCACAGTTTCATACACACAACTCCTCCCTCCCAATCTCAGATTGGGCTTTCATTCGCTAACCGATAAGGGGAATACATTAACTGGTAGTATTCTAAAATATACAGAGATACACACAAATAATCTCTCTCAACCTTAGGTTGAGCTTTCATTCATTAACCGTTTTGGAGAATACAGTGCTTAGTTATATTTTGTAATTACAAAGATATCATGCACACAACTCCTCCCTCTCGATCTCAGATCGAGCCTACATTCATTAACCCATAATGGGAACACAGTAACTGATAGCATTCTAAAATATACAGAGATATACACAAATAATCTCTCTCCACCTCAGATCGAGCCTACATTCATTAACCCATAATGGGAACACAGTAACTGATAGTGTTCTAAATATACAGGGATATACGCAAATAATCCCTCCCGATCTCAGATTGGGCTTTCATTCACTAACTGATAAGGGGATTATAGTAACTGATGCCATTCTAAAATATACAGAGATATATACAAATAATCTCTCTCAACCTCAGGTTGAGCCTTCATTCATTAACCCATAAGGGGAATACAGTAATTGATAGTATTCTAAAATACACAGAGATATCACCGCCTAAGAATCTCTATACTGCTAACTCTATAATACAATAGTAAATTATAATTTGTAGTTTGTAAACTATAAATTATAGTTTGATAAAAATATTCTATCATGTTAAACTATTTTCATAGAGTAAAAATAGGAAGAAAGTTTTTAGTTAGTATAAATATATACAAATATAATCAAAGATCATATAACGTAATCATATTGATAAAGGATGTGATTATATTTGAGTAAACATTATAAGCCTAAAAAATTTGCAGAGTTATTAAATGTATCAGTTTTGACGTTACAACGCTAGGATAACGCAGGAAAATTAAAAGCATTTAGAACTCCAACAGATAGAAGGTATTACACTTACGAGCAATACAAAGAATCTAAAGGGATAACATCTTCTGAAAATAGAACAGTTATATACCAGGGTTTCAACTTCTAATCAAAAAGATGACTTAAAAAATCAAGTTGAATTTCTTAAACAATATTCTAATGCAAAAGGGATTATTGTAGATGAAATTATAGAATACTATGGAAGTAGCTTAAATTATAATCGTAAAAAAGGAAGATGAAGAAGTTGAAAAGAGCATACAAAATAGAAATTAATCCTACAGAAGAGCAAAAAACTAAAATTCATAAAAGTATTGGTGTAAGCAGGTTTATATATAACTTCTATATCGCTCATAACAAAGAAGTCTATGAAAAAGAAAAGAAGTTCGTAAGTGGCATAGATTTTTCTAAATGGTTAAATAACGAGTATATTCCTAATAACAAAGATAAGATTTGGATTAAAGAAGTATCCTCTAAAGCTGCCAAACAAGCTATTATGAATGGTGAAAAAGCCTTTAAAAAATTCTTTAAAGGAGAGTCTGGTTTTCCTAGATTTAAAAAGAAGAAAAATCAAGATGTTAAAGCTTATTTTCCTAAAAATAATATAACTGATTGGATTATAGAAAGACATAGAGTTAAAGTACCAACCTTGGGATGGGTTAGATTAAAGGAATTTGGATACATTCCAATCAACTCAATAGTCAAAAGCGGTACAATAAGCCAAAAGGCTGATAGATATTATGTTTCTG
>JAUZPI010000129.1 GCA_030706015.1 Bacillota bacterium | reverse complement strand
TCTTTGTTTCTTTTTTGGTTGATAAGTCATGAACATGCGCATGCACCCCCTTCATTGTGCTTATATATAGCAATCTTGTTACTACCCTTAACTTATGGTTTTACTACTAAATTATATATTCATATTATATTAATGTCAATAATAATGATTTTGACGATTCTTGTTGATATTTTTTATATTTCTACATTTTTTTGTGGATAACTTCTTGAATACATTATTCTCTTTTGATATCATTAAGGATGAACTGTTGATAATTTTAAAAGTAATAAGTTATACACAGGCTGTGGACAAAATTGTGCATAACTTATTTTATTCGGTTAATAATTTACTTATTTACTTTGTATTTTTGGCTTATTTCCTATTATTTATACAGAATATCAACTGTTTATATTTAATTTTTCACAGTTGTTGATAAGTTTTATACATTAAATAACTCCACTTAATTATTAACATGTGAATAATTTTTTTTATATTTGTCAACAAAGTATAATAAGAGTTCTTGTCTGTTATTATCTATGTTTATATATTGTGGATTGCTGCGCAAAAATTATTTTTCTATAGAGACTGGAGGATAAAGAATGGATGCCCAACTTAAAGAACTATGGGAAAAAACTTTAAATATAATAAAAGATGAGCTTACAGAAGTCAGCTTTAATACTTGGATTAAGAGCATATCTCCGTTATATATAGATAGAACTTCATTTAATTTAGGAGTTCCTAATCAATTTACTAAGGAAATACTTGAAACAAGATATAAAGATCTAATTACTAATGCATTAAAAATAATAACCAGCACTAAATACGACTTAATCTTTACAATACAATCTGAAGAGTTAGTAGAGAAAGAAGAGCCTAAAAGAGTAAAGAAAAGAGACGATTTTAATAACAATAATACCGATGAGATGTTCAGTACGCTAAATCCAAAGTATAAATTTGACTCATTTGTTATAGGAAATAGCAATAGATTTGCGCATGCTGCTTGCCTTGCTGTAGCCGAATCACCTGCAAAGGCATATAATCCATTATTTATTTACGGTGGCGTTGGTCTTGGAAAAACTCACTTAATGCACGCTATTGGGCATTATATATTAGAAAATAATCCAAAAGCAAAAGTTATGTATGTTTCCTCTGAAAAATTTACGAATGAGCTAATAAACTCAATTAAGGATGATAAAAATGTTGAATTTAGGACAAAATATAGAAATATAGATGTCCTTCTAATAGATGATATTCAATTTATAGCTGGTAAAGAGCGTACTCAAGAAGAATTCTTCCATACGTTTAATGCATTACATGAAAACAACAAACAAATTATTCTATCAAGTGACCGCCCTCCAAAGGAGATACCAACACTTGAAGATAGGTTAAGATCTAGATTCGAATGGGGACTAATAGCTGATATCCAACCCCCTGACTTTGAAACTAGAATTGCTATATTAAAAAAGAAGGCAGACGTTGAGCATTTAAATATACCAAATGAAGTTATGGTATATATCGCAACAAAAATAAAATCCAACATTAGAGAGCTTGAAGGAGCTTTAATTAGAATCGTTGCTTTTTCTTCATTAACTAATAAAGAAATAAGTGTTGATTTAGCTTCTGAAGCACTTAAGGACATTATATCCAATAAGCAATCTAGACAAGTCACTATAGAGTTAATTCAGGATATAGTAGCTAATTACTTCAATCTTAGTATGGATGATTTTAAATCTTCCAAACGAACAAGGAGTATAGCTTATCCTAGACAAATAGCTATGTATTTATGTAGAAAGCTTACAGATATGTCTCTCCCAAAGATAGGAGAAGAATTCGGCGGAAGGGATCATACTACTGTTATTCATGCCTACGAAAAAATATCAGCTAACCTAAAGAAGGACGAAGGTCTAAAAAACGCTATCAATGATATCATGAAAAAGATAAACCAGAAATAATTAACACTTGTTTATAATAAGATAATTTAATGCTGTGTATAAAATAACAAGATAATATTTTCTCTTAATTATGTGGATAAGATTAATTTTTTATACTTTTACTTATCCACAATTATTTTTGCTGTTTTTATTGATTTTCAAGCACTTCGGCAAGTTATTAACATATTCACAGCCCCTACTACTATTACTATAAATTTATATATTATTATCTAATCTATCTATACAATTATTTCTATGTGGATAAGGAGGATTTACAATGAAATTTAAATGCGAAAAAAATGTACTACAAGAAGCTATATCCATAGCACAAAAAGCAGTAACAGGAAAATCAACAATGCCAATACTTCAGGGAATATTAATCACAGCTGAAAAGGATGAAATAACACTAACTGGATCAGACATAGATCTTAGTATAGAAACTAAAATAAGTGCAGAAGTATCTGAAACAGGAAGCATAGTAGTTGACTCTAGATTATTTGGAGATATTGTAAGAAAACTGCCTAATTCCTATATTGAACTTAATTCGGTTGATTCAAATTCCATTGAATTAATTTGTGAAAAATCAAAATTTAATCTTGTTCATATGAATGCAGAGGATTTCCCAAGTCTTCCAAGCGTTGATGAAGACACCTTATTATCACTAAATCAAAAGCTTCTAAAAAGTATGATAAAAGGTACTATGTTTGCTATCGCTCAAGATGAAACAAGACCTATACTTACCGGAGTACTTTTTGAGATAAAAAACAACAATCTTAATTTAGTAGCGCTAGATGGATACCGACTAGCTTTAAAGAGAGAAACCATAAATTACGAAGGTGATGTTAGCGCAGTAATACCAGGGAAGACATTAAGTGAAGTTGTTAAAATATTAGATGAGGAACATGAAGTAAACATTACCTTTACATCAAACCACACTCTCTTTAACTTAGGAAAAACAAAAATTATTTCAAGGTTACTAGAAGGTGAATTTATAAAATATAATTCTATAATTCCTGAAGAGTATAATCTTAAGGTAACTACTAGAAGAGATGAATTATTAAACTGTATAGAAAGAGCTTCACTTGTTGCTAAAGAGGGAAATACCAATTTGATAAAATTAGATATAGAAGATGAATACATGGTGATAACCTCTAATTCTCAATTGGGAAATGTAAGAGAAGAATTAAATATAATCTTGCAAGGTCAACCCCTCGAAATTGCATTTAATTCAAAGTATCTTATTGATGTTTTAAAGATTATGGATGAAGAAGAAATAGTTATGGAGTTATCTAGCAGTGTAAGTCCTTGTGTTATAAAAAGCAAAGAAAATAGCAACTGTATATACCTTGTACTCCCTGTGAGATTGTTAAATAGTTAACATATCTCCATTAAAGTGTATCGCATTGATTTGTTAAGTGTATCAAGGTGAAACTATTTTTTTATTTTGGATAAAATATCAAAAAGGGAAAGGAGCATAACCACAAATTGGTTATGGATTTTGTATATGAAGGATATAAAGATTGAAACAGAGTTTATAAAATTAGATTCATTCCTAAAGTGGAGTGGAGCAGTTAGTCTTGGATCCGAAGCAAAGATGTTTATTCAAGATGGGCAAGTAAAGGTGAATGGCCAAGTTGAATTGCAAAGAGGTAAAAAATTAAGAAAAGGCGATATTATTGAATTTGAAGAATCAGCCTATAGAATATGCTAGAATATTTTTATAATAAATTCTGTTAATATACCTTAATTAGGGATATAATTATACTTTGTTATGGTATAATGTTAGGTGTGAAAGTATGTATATAAAGTATTTGCATTTAATTAATTTTAGAAATTATGAAGAGCTCAATATAGAGCTTTATAAGGGTATAAACATCTTTATTGGAGATAATGCTCAAGGAAAAACAAATATTCTAGAAAGCATATATTACGGTAGTTTGGGAAAGTCACACCGCGCAAGTAAAGATAAGGATCTCGTGAATTGGAATAAGAGAGAGGCATATGTTCAACTCTATGTATCTAAAAATAGATTAGATAAAAAAATAGAAATAAAGGTTTTTAGGGAAGGGAAAAAAGGCATAAATGTTAACTCCATTAAGTTAAAGAAAATATCTGAGCTTTTTGGAGTGTTAAACGTGGTAATGTTTTCACCAGAAGACCTAAAGATTGTAAAAGAATCTCCAGGACATAGGAGGAGGTTTTTAGATATAGAGTTATGTAAGCTAAACACAAACTATTATTATAACTTAGTTCAGTATAATAAAGTCTTAGAACAGAGAAATACGGTACTTAGAAATTGTAGATCAAACGACTTGGGTATGATTGATATTTATGATGTACAACTAAGTAAATTCGGAGGAACAGTAATAGACTACAGGATAGATTATATAAATAAACTTAAAGAAAAATCCCAAGTGATACATGGTGATATAACATCAAATAAAGAAAAAATAGATTTTAAATACATTACTGATGTAAAAGAAGGCAGCAGTACTAAAGATGAATTGTATCGTTTATTGGAATTGAACAGAAAGAAGGATATGGAGAAGAGAATAACGTCAATAGGTCCTCATAGAGATGATTTTTCCATAAGTATAAATGGCATTGATACTAGAAGTTTTGGTTCGCAGGGACAACAAAGAACAGCTATTCTAACTATCAAGTTTGCATCTCTCCATATATTGAAAGAACAGACAGGTGAATTTCCAGTATTGCTTTTAGACGATGTATTATCAGAATTGGACTTAAATAGGCAAAAGTATATTATGAATTCAATTAGTGAAGTCCAAACTGTTATAACTTGTACTGGAATAAGTGATATAAAGAGCTACTTAAACACCGATATTAAGGTCTTTAATGTAAAAGATGGTAATGTAATAGAAATGAATAGTTGATAAGGAGGCAGTGTATGTTTTTACATTTAGGAGAAAATGTAGTTGTTCCAATCAAGGATATAATCGGAATTTTCGATATAGAAACAACCATGTACAGTTCTGATACCAGCCAATTTTTAAGGATGGCTGAAGAAGATGGATTTGTTGAGAGGATAACAAAAGACCATCCGAAGTCTTTTGTTATAGCTGAAGTAGACAAAAAGAGCAAGATTTTCTTGTCGCCTATATCTTCCTCTACTTTAAGTAAGAGAACGGAATCTATATACGTTGAACTATAGGTAATTCAAGTTAGGAGGATTTCTATGTCAGAGAATAATAATCAAGTATATGACGAGAGTCAGATACAGGTACTTGAAGGTTTAGAAGCAGTTAGGAAAAGACCGGGTATGTATATTGGCAGCACTAGTATAAAAGGACTTCATCACCTTGTATATGAAATAGTTGATAATAGTATAGATGAGGCCTTAGCTGGTTTTTGTAAGAATATAAATATTACTATTCACCAGGATAATTCTGTAACAGTAACAGATGATGGTAGGGGTATGCCTGTTGGTATACATCCTAAGATGAATATTCCTACAGTGGAAGTTATAATGACCGTACTCCATGCAGGTGGAAAATTTGGAGGCGGAGGCTACAAAGTTTCAGGCGGATTGCATGGTGTTGGTGCGTCTGTTGTTAATGCGCTTTCTGAAAAATGTGATGTTGTTGTTAAAAGGGAAGGTCACATTTGGAAGCAATCCTATAGCAGAGGAAATGTAATTACGCCACTTGAACAGATAGGAGATACAGAAGAACAAGGTACTCAAACAACCTTTAAGCCAGATTCAGAAATATTTGAAGAAGTAGAATTTGATTATGATACTTTAGCACATAGGCTTAGAGAATTAGCATTTTTGAATAAAGGCATAAGAATAAATTTCATGGATGAAAGACTAGATAAAAAAGAAACATTTCACTATGAAGGCGGAATAAAATCATTTGTATCTTACTTAAACAAGAATAAAGAACCACTATTTGATGATCCAATCTATATAGAAGGTATGAGAGATACATATTCTGTGGAGATAGCACTTCAATACAATGATGGTTATACAGAAAATATATTCTCCTTTGCAAATAATATAGACACAGTTGAAGGTGGGACACATCTAGTTGGTTTTAAAACAGCTTTAACTAGAGTATTTAATGATTATGCTAAGAAGTTTGGTTATATAAAAGAAAATGACAAGAATTTATCTGGTGAAGATATAAGAGAAGGATTAACTGCGGTTATATCTGTTAAACTAGAAGACCCTCAATTCGAAGGACAAACAAAAACTAAGCTTGGAAATAGCGAGGTTAGAGGTATTGTTGATAGTATACTAGGTGAAAAAGTAAGTGATTTCTTAGAGGAGAATCCTGCTATCGGTAAAATAATAATAGATAAGGCACTTGTTGCAGCTAGAGCAAGAGAAGCAGCTAAAAAGGCAAGAGAAGCCACAAGAAGAAAGTCCGTATTAGAAAGCACAACACTACCAGGAAAACTAGCAGATTGTTCATCAAAGGATCCTTCAGAATGCGAAATATATATAGTCGAAGGAGACTCTGCGGGAGGTTCTGCAAAGCAAGGAAGAAATAGAAGATTCCAAGCTATATTACCTCTTCGTGGAAAGATTATGAATGTTGAAAAACAGAGACTAGATAAGATTTTGAATTCTGAAACTATTAGATCCATGATAACCGCATTTGGTGCAGGTATAGGAAAAGATTTTGATGTTAGTAAGATAAGATACAGCAGAATAATTATAATGACAGATGCTGACGTAGATGGTGCTCATATAAGAACACTTCTTTTAACGTTTTTCTATAGATACATGAGAAGATTAGTTGAAGATGGGCATGTTTATATTGCTCAACCGCCTCTTTATAAAGTGGCAAAGGCAAGAAAAGAGTTCTATGCATATAGCGATAGGGAACTTGAAGCCGTTTTAAATCAAGTGGGTGGAAAAGATAATAATACAGATATTCAAAGATACAAAGGTCTAGGAGAGATGAATGCTGAGCAGCTTTGGGAGACTACCATGGACCCAGAAAAGAGAGTTCTTTTAAAAGCAACAATAGAAGATGCTATGATGGCTGATGAAATATTTACCATTCTCATGGGAGATAAGGTTGAGCCTCGTAGAGAATTTATACAGCAAAATGCTTCAAAAGTTGTAAACCTAGACGTATAGTGGATTATTTTATCCCTAGCAAGTTAATGAGGTGAAATTGATGAACAATGAAGGTAAAGTTTTACCAGTAGATATAAGCAGTGAAATGAAGAAAAGCTATATAGACTATGCTATGAGCGTAATAGTTAGTCGTGCTCTTCCAGATGTAAGAGATGGTCTTAAACCAGTTCATAGAAGAATAATATATTCAATGCATGAACTTGGATTAACACCGGAAAAAGGATATAGAAAATGCGCCAGAATAGTTGGAGATGTTCTCGGTAAGTATCATCCTCATGGAGATACTGCAGTTTATGATGCACTAGTAAGAATGGCTCAAGACTTTTCTATAAGATATACTCTTGTAGATGGGCATGGAAATTTTGGTTCTGTAGATGGTGATTCTGCAGCTGCAATGAGGTATACAGAATCGAAAATGAGCAAGATAGCGCTTGAAATGGTAAGAGACATAAGTAAAAATACGGTTGATTTTGTACCTAACTTTGACGGTGAAGAAAAAGAGCCGTCTGTATTACCATCTAGGTTTCCGAACCTACTGGTAAATGGGTCTTCAGGTATAGCTGTTGGAATGGCCACAAATATACCTCCACATAATTTGATTGAGGTAATTGATGGAATAGAAATGCTTATAGACAATCCAGAAGTAACTATCTTAGATCTCATGTCTATGATAAAAGGACCAGACTTCCCTACTGGTGGAAGAATAATGGGCAGGAATGGAATTAGAAGTGCTTACGAAACTGGTAGAGGAAAGATTGTAGTTAGAGCTAAGGCTGAAATAGAAGAAGAAAAGGGAAGACACAAAATTATAGTCACCGAAATACCTTATCAGGTTAATAAAGCAAAGCTTATAGAGGATATAGCAGAATTAGTTAAAGATAAAAAGATCCTAGGTATATCAGACCTCAGAGATGAGTCTGATAGGGATGGAATGAGAATAGTTATAGAGCTTAAAAGAGACGCTAATTCCAACGTAGTTCTTAATCAGCTTTACAAGCATACAAGACTTCAAGATAGTTTTGGTGTTATTATGATTGCACTGGTTAATGGAAAACCTGAGGTATTAAATCTAAAGCAAGTGTTGACTCATTACATTGACTTCCAAAAAGAGGTTATAGTAAGAAGAACGCAATTTGAGTTAGATAAAGCATTAGCGAGAGCTCATATTTTAGAGGGCTTAAGAATAGCTCTTGACCATATAGATGAAGTTATAAACACTATCAGAGCATCAAAAACTACTGCAGAGGCTATCCAAAACCTTATGAATAGGTTTGGACTTTCTGATAAACAGGCGGAAGCTATAGTTGAGATGAGACTTAAGCGCTTAACTGGCTTGGAAAGAGAAAAGATAGAAGAAGAATATGCAGAGCTTATGAAGACTATAGAAAGATTAAGAGGGATACTTTCTGATGAGAAGGTAGTCTTAGGAGTTGTAAAACAAGAACTTAATGAAATTAAACAGAAGTTCGGTGATGAAAGAAAGTCATCTATAGAGAAAGCTGAAAACGAAATAGATATAGAAGATTTGATTCAGGAAAAAAATGTGGTAATAACATTAACTCACGCAGGATATGCAAAGAGAATATCTGCTGACACATATACAGCACAAAGAAGAGGCGGTAAGGGCATACAGGCTACAGCAACTAAGGAAGAAGATTTTGTAGAGCATATATTTATAACATCTACACACAACAATATCTTATTCTTTACTAATCTTGGCAGAGTATACACCTTAAAGGCTTATGAAGTACCAGAAGCAGGAAGAACAGCTAAAGGAACTAATTTAGTTAATCTTCTACCTCTTAGTTCAGGAGAAAAAATACAGGCATTTATAACAATTAGGGAATTTAATGCTGATAACTATCTTGTAATGGGTACAAAGAATGGTTTGATAAAGAAGACATCGGTTAAAGAGTATTCGTCTATAAGAAAAAATGGTCTAATTGCCATAAACTTAAGAGATGGGGATGAACTTATTGGTGTTAGAATGACTAATGGTGATAGTGAAATCATAATGGTAACTGAAAAAGGATATGCTATTAGATTTAATGAAAAAGATTGTAGACCATTAGGAAGAAGTGCGTCAGGGGTTAAGGGGATTACCTTAAGAAGTGATGACATAGTTGTTGGCATGGAAGTAGTTGACACTACTCAAGATGTACTTGTAATTAGTAAAAATGGTTTCGGTAAGAGAACACCAATTTCAGAATACTCACTTCAAAATAGAGGTGGAAAAGGTGTTATAACCTATAAGGTTACCGAAAAGACTGGTGAGCTTGTTGGAGCTAGAATGGTTAAAGACAGCGACGAAATGATGTTGATTAATGGCAACGATATTGTAATCAGAATCAATGTTTCAGATATATCTACAACAGGTAGAAATGCAATGGGTGTTACATTGATGAGAACTGAAGAAGAGGATTCAATTGTTGCAATAGCAAAAATCAACAGTGATGATTCAGAGAGTGATAATGAAGCTGAAGATGTAAACAGCAATGGAACTCAATCAGAAGAACAAGTTAATAACGAAGCTCAAGCTGACAACGAAGTTAATGAATAGAAAGGGGCCATTTGGCCTCTTTTTATTTTATAAGCTCAATACTCTATACCTGGTGTATCAATATGCGAAAAATGAAATAATATATAGAAATAAAGAGTATTTTAGAATTTAACTTGACTTAATGATGAAATGCGTAAATAACATCTAGAGTTATTCTGATAAAATACTATTTGTCGCTGCGAGATATTGCAGTTAGCTAGATAAATATCTTAAAAATAAAAAAAAGATATTGACAAAAAACATTTCTAGCTATAAAATATATTTTGTCATCAAGACAAGCGCAAAATTGAAACTAATTTGTCAAAATAATTTTTAAAAAAGTTATTGACATGATGAAAAAGTTTTGATAAACTATAAAAGCTGTCGGATGACAGTGAAAATAATTGGTCTTTGAAAATTAAACAGATATCATGAAAAGTCAGCAATTCTTTATGAGAATAAATTAAGTGATAACTTAATTGAGTACAGATTAAACTTTTAAATTGAGAGTTTGATCCTGGCTCAGGACGAACGCTGG
>JAUZPI010000128.1 GCA_030706015.1 Bacillota bacterium | reverse complement strand
GTGTAACCCTAAAGAAAAAGTAGAAGCTAGAATAAAGGAAAGAGAAAAAGCTGTTGATTTCTTTATGTTATTTGCAAATGCTAATTGCGACAAAATAGCAATAGAAAACCCTGTTGGATATATGAATACAAACTGGAGAAAGCCTAATCAAATTATACATCCTTACTATTTTGGGGATAATGCTAAAAAAAGAACTTGTTTATGGCTTAAAGGATTACAAAATTTAGAACCTACAAATATGTTGCCAGAACCAGAACCTATGTATATATGCGAGGGAGAAAAGTGCAAAGGTAAAAAAATAGGATGGTGCGAGGGCATGAGAAATATTAAAGGAGGACAGAAAGAAAGAGCAAAGGCTAGGAGCAAAACCTTTCTAGGTATAGCAAAAGCTATGGCTACACAATGGACTAAATAAAAATAAAAGGTGGTAATTATATGAAAATAGTTTCAAAAGTTTTTGATGAAAACAATGTAAAGTTTTTAGTTTCTGACAGCTTAGTTAAAACAGGTTATTTCTTTGGGGAACAAGATGATATGTTGCTAGATCTAAATAAAGAAACCTTAGATAGCCTACTTAATGAATTTAACAAAAGTGAATATAGGCTTTTCTGGTTATTTTTACAGTGTGAAAAGGATATAGCAATTACAGCATTACCAAGTGAAAGATATGTTCCAGAGGAAGAAGTAGAAGAATGGGTTAGAGATTATAAATATTTCTACAATGCAAATGACAATAGTATAGGAGCCTCTGCAGAAATTAAAATATACCAGTTATGCGACTATATAGAATACTGGGATGGAAACAATATAAAGCAAGATGAAGTTTACATCGAAGAGGAAAACGTAAAGTTAGTAGAATCAAATATCTACAGTGACGATAAAACAAGCCACATCGACCTCTACAAGCTTTCAAATGGTTCATACGTAATAAATCATGTTTCTTATTATCAAGGCGATTTAGGGCATTGTGAAGCGATTACAATAGAGCAACTTAAACAAAAGTTTGGCTATGTAGTAGAAGAATAGAACGAGGGGTATATTCCCCTCTGTACATAAAAATATATAAAGGGGATTTAATATGTTTAAAACAATGTTTGGTATATCATATGAAAGTTTTAAACTACTAGCTACATCAATTACTATAGGCTATGGATTTATCGCAATAGCTAAAGATAATGATAAAGTTAAAGAGTTTATAAGTAAGCACTCTACAGCAGTTATAATCGCTATAGGCACTGTATTTGCTTTAATCATGTATGCAATATAAGGAGGAATCATGAAAACAATAGAATTTAATTATATATGCAACGAACTCGACGAGGAATTATATATTTATTCTCCAGGACATTTAGATAAGACAGAATACAAAGAAGAAACCTTAAAAGAATTAGAGGGGCTTATATCCTCGGATATTAATGTCAAACATGGTTATATCAATAAATCTAAAGATATGATAAGTAATGCTTATAGAGAAAACTACTCTCCAATCACTTATGTGGAGGTGTAGCATGATTAAGCTAATAAAGAGATATTATAAAAAATATAAAGCTACTATTAAAATATATTAAGGGGGATAGAGATATGGAAAGTATTGAATTATATAAATTATTAGTTACTGAGGATAATAAACTTTGTACTCCATTAGCAGGTGAATTAGGTTGGGTATCTAATGATGAATTTTTAGTGTGGATTTCTTATTTTTATGTAAATGAATTTGTACAATCAATGGTTGAAATATTTGGAAACAATTTATTTGATGATGGAGGTTTTAATGCTAACTTTCAAAGTGATAGCATATGTTTTGACTTAGAAGAAATATTAGGCGGATATGATATTGATTTAAAAATTATATTCCCACAGGATAAATACAAACATTAATGAAAAAATTAAATATTATATTCATAAAGGTGCTGAAATATGCACCTTTTTTCTATGTTTTGCATAAAATAAAGTATAAAGAATGAAAAGGAGAATAACTATGATAAGTATAACAATTAGGCTTGCAACTTTGGTTTTAATAACTTGCTACTTTAATTATTATCATTACTCAAAAAAAATAGAATTGATTGAAAAGCAGGTAAAATGCTTAAAAGTAGGTAAAATGGATACAAATTTATAGGAGGATATTATGGCTATCATAGGTATTGATATAGGAAATGTGTTCGTAAAAACTAGCAAATTAATTCACTTCCCCTCAAAAACTAGCAGTCATGTAGCTTTTGAAAATAGCTATCTCATGGAATATGAGGGAGAGGAAATGCTAATAGGTGATGGAGAATTATCCACCGATTTAAATAAGACTTTAAAACCTAATTTATTACCTCTACTTTACGCAGCTATATATAGGAGTACCACAGATACAGGAAATAAGGTGGTATTAGGACTTCCGATATCACAGGTTAAACAACACAAAGATGATCTAAAAGAATTAATCCTAAGGAACAATAGAAAGAATGTTAATGGAAGAATAATAACTATTACAGATGTGGAAGTTGTCGGAGAGGCTATTACAACTTACTACAACCTATCTAAAGAGGATAAAGAAAAAATAGGGATAAGACCTCTTCTAATTATTGACATAGGTGGCAGAACCATTGATATAACATCACTTGAATTTAAAAGTGGTAAATGGACAGCTACGTCCTATAAAACAATACCCTTTGGAATTCTTAATTTATACGCAGATGTCATAAATCACGTTAACGAAGCATATACTGTGAATTTTGATTTAGAAGAAGCCGAAGATATTATTGCATCTGGATTATTTATAAATGGAAAATATGAAGATGTATCGTTTATTAAACCAATAGTTAAAAATTATTTCGATAGCCTTATGAAAGATATTAACTTAGCTTTCAATACTTCTAAGGGATATATGTATTTAACAGGTGGAGGAAATAAGATTTTTAGGCCTGCTTTCTCTAACAGATTCAACAATCTTATAGTATCTTCTAATCCGTTTTTCGATAATAGTGTAGGCTATGAAAAGGTAGGTAATGAGTTATGGCTAAAAAAATAAGCATAAGTTTTAAGGAAACCTCAAAGGATATAGCCCTATATAACGCTATAATGAACCTAGACGATAAATCTCATGACATTAAACAAATACTATACCCAATACTAGTTGAAGGTTCTAAGACTATCATAGGCTTAAATAAACCTAATACAGATGAAACTAATACCGTAAAAATAGATTTGGGGGTACTTGATATATGAGTATAGCAACCGCAAATTTTGGGTATAGTCTACAAGGTAAAAAAGCTAAAGGAAATAATTATTTTAGGCTTAGTAAAAATCAAAAACTAAGATGGAAAGATTTATTCACTCATGTAGGAATAGTAGCACCCTCTGGTGTAGGAAAAACAGCAGGCATACTACTACCTAACCTACTTAGTAAGAATCTTGCAGTATGTTCAAAGATAATATTTGATCCTAAAGGTGAGATATATAATTTAACTAGTCGCTATCGTGAATCACTAGGAGAAAAGTGTATACTCTATGAACCTTTAGGAATTCATAATAAACATGGTTACAATATCTTAGAGCAATGCACAGAGTTTCAAGAGGTAAGAGGGCTTGCAGAAAATATCCTAAATGCTTCTATAGAAAAGGTTAAAGATACAACATTCCTAGAACTCTCAAAGCCTCTCCTAACAGCTATTCTTTTACACCTATGGTATTTAAAAGATTCTGGACTTAACAATATTAATACAGCCTTATCTATGCTACTACTCCCTCTATATGAACTTGAAAAGAATTTCGTAAACAATCCAGATAAACGTGTATATCAACAATTTCTTCTCTTTAAACAAGGGGGAGATAGTGAGGCAACGATGTCATGTATGAAACTTTCAGTTGCCACAGCACTTCAATTATATAGTGATCCTAGACTTTCAAAGTCTACAGCAAAAAGCACTTTTAACGCTGCTGATATTAGAAAAACGCCAACTAATCTTTATATTAAATATTCATTCGCCAAAGCTGATTATTTAAGACCTTTTTTAAATGTTTTCTTATCTCAATTACTAGAAAAAAGCTGCTTTGATAATCCAGAATATGAACTTTTGTTCATGGTTGACGAGGTACAAAATATAGGCCGAATACAATCTATAGATAAATACCTTAATATAGGCCGTCATTATGGAATGAGTATTATATTGGCCATGCAGAACATTACAAAGATGTATGACATTTATGGTCGAGATCAAACAATGACAATATTAAACGGACTACAAACAAAAATTGTTGGTTGTGGTATATCCGATTTAGATTTTCTTAACTATATCAGTTTATTAGGTTCTGATACAGAGGTAAACGAAGTAGAAAACGGAAAGAATATAAAGAAAAGTAAAAAGCTTATGACTACTGATGAAATAAGACGTATGTATGATGATGAATGCTTAATAGTTAACTCTAACAATAAATATATAAAAGATAGAATATATTACTACTACAATGATGTAAAACTTATGGATAATGCCCTACGTGGCTTAGTTTGGATATAGGAGGAATGATTATGAAAAATTATGTAGTCTTTACAGTAGGAGAAAAATTCAAGGACCTATCTCAATTCACTACTTTTAGGCAACACGTACTGAGGGAGATTGAATGTCCTTGCGACTTGTCACTTACTCATTTAAATAAAATTCTTATAGGTGATGTAGATATTAAAGAAGACTTTTTAAACTATACAAAAGATGTACACTTTAGAAAAAAGAATGTATTTGCAAGGGATTTGCTTTTAAGTACCTCTCACGATTATATGTTGCAGCTATCCGAATCTAAAAAACAATTATGGATAGATCATAATATAGAGTTTTTAAAGGAAAGTTTTGGCGAACACCTAAGATTTGCTATAGTACACAAAGACGAGGTTCAGCCTCTTCATATACATGCCTTGATTGTACCTAAATTTACTAATAGTAAAGGTGAACCAATACTATCTATCTCTAGGTATTTTGATGGTCGTAAGATGTTATCAGATTGGCAAACTCGGTACTACGAACATATGATAAAAGAGTTTCCAGATTTAAAGAGAGGCATAATTAAATCTAGTGCAAAGGCCGAGGACATACGGAAGATATACGGAATAATAAACGGAGAGGCCGAGGCCACAGAGGCCACAAGAGAAGAATTAATTAAGGCCAATGGTATATTAAAAGTAAGAGTAAACCAATTAGAGAAGCAAGTTGAAACTTTGGCCAAGAAACTAGAAATTAAACCAGAACTTACGCAAAACTATAATCCTTTTGACCTGTCAATTAAACCAATAACAAAATTCTTAGAATGAATTAAGCTAGGGTATAAACTCTAGCTTTTTTACGCATAATAAGATTATAAAATATATTGCAATTTATATTATAAAACATATTGACATATACATTACAATGATTTAGAATAGAATCATAGGAGGTGAACAGATTGAAAACAAGACGTTTAGTTAGAATACCTAAGAGGTTATTCGATAGACTTAATGCAGTATGTGCAAACTATATGCTTTATAGATACAGCTTTGTAGCTACTATAATTGATAAAGAAGTAAATAAAATGAATAAATTTAAACCAGATTCATCTTTAAGGGTAAAAGAAGAATATGTGAACTTAGATTTAAATGTAAACCTTGAAAGCTATGACAAAATAAAAGGCAACAAAACACAAAAGATAATTAGAATTTTAGATGAAGTTTTAACAGATTATGAAAACGGAATTGAAAGATATAAATAATTAATTTTGTGAGGTGTAGAATTTATGAGAAGTGTAATAGAGAAACAAGACCTAAGAGATATTAATTTAGAAAATGACGTTTTAACCTTTGGAGATTTTGGTGGAAGCATAGTAAGGATTGAGTTAAATAATAAAGAAAAGCAGGATTTAACTAAGATGTTACTTGAAAGCCTATATCAAGACCAACAAACCGATATAGTAACAGAGTACTTAAACAATCTAGATGTTAGAGAGTTTGAAAAAACTATGAATAATGTTGTTGAATATACATCTAATACAGAACTAGAAGATAGAGTAGTAGCATTATCCGAGCAGGTAGAAAACTTAGAAGAAACTTTGGAGCAGTTTGAAGAATACTCTAATCCAGTATATAGACAAGAAATATTTTAGAGAAAATATGAGAGGTGAATATTATGAATGTATATGAAAAATTAATGAATGTGCAATCAGAACTTAAAGCACCTAAGAGCCAATATAATAAATTTGGGGATTTTTATTATAGAGGATGCGAAGATATTTTGGAGGGAGTAAAGCCTCTACTTAATAAATATAAAGCAACACTTATTATTAATGACGAGATAGTTTTAATTAATGATAGGTTCTATATAAAAGCTACTGCAACATTTATTGATGTGGAAAAAGGGGAAAAACTTGAAAGTACAGCATTTGCACGTGAAGCACTTTCAAAGCCTAAAATGGATGATTCACAAGTTACTGGTAGTACATCATCATACGCCCGAAAATATGCTTTAAATGCTTTGTTCTGTATAGACGATACAAAAGATGCTGACTCAAATGATAACACTGGTAAGGACAATAAACAGGATAATAAGCCTAACAATAAACCTAGTGAAAATAAAGCAGGGATAACTAATAAAGAAATGTCGGAACTTATAGCAATAGCAAATAAAGCAGGATTTAACATAGCTAAAGTTAAGACCACAGCACTTAAAAAATACAATGTTACTGATTTACTTAATTTAACTAAAGCACAATATGAGGAAATGTGCAACGGATTTGAACATTTACAACAAAAGGCAGGTGCTAACTAATGAGAGAAATTGAGGTTATAAAGGAACTTCCAGTGATAAGCATGAACTATGACGAGGTGAAAGCCTCGCTCATAGACACCATGAAAAAATATGAGGGACTCGTAGTTACCGAGGAATCTCTCAAAGATTGTAAGGCTACTCAAAAGGAACTTGCAGGGCTTAGAAATAAAATAGACAGCTATAGAAAAGACGTAAAAAGAGTTATGGAAAAGCCTATAAAAGATTTTGAGGCTAAGTGTAAAGACTTAATAAGCCTTGTAGAAGAGGCTGAGAATCCAATTAAACAAGGCATAGGAGTGTTTGATGATAAGAGGAGGAATAATAATAGGTTTATAGCCGAAAAGCTTAGAGAGGCTGTTATAAACGATTATGAACTATCTAACGAATATGCTAAAGAATTAACTATATTAGATGAATATACTAAGCTTACAGCAAAACCAAGTGAAGTTAAAAAGGACTTAGAACAAAGAGCTTTACTTCTTAAACAGAAAGAATTTGAAATGGAAGAAAAGACTAAAGCTATCTATTCAGTATTAGAAAGTGCTAACAAAACAATTAAAAGACAATTACATTTTTCAGATTTTGCAATATATATAAATGCTTTATCTTTAGATCAAATTATAACAAAGATAAATGATACAGCTAAATTTATATATGAAGCTGAAAATCCAACACCAGAACTTGTTGAAGTTAACCCTTTTGTAGAGGAAAAACATAAATCAGTAAAAATGTGCTTTGTAGAATTTAGAATTGAAGCTGATAAAGAAGATATAGCTAGACTTAGTAAATTGCTGAAAGAAAACGGTTTTAGTTATAAAACACTAAATACAGGCTATATAAAATAATTATAAAATATATTACAAAATATATTGCAATTTGGAAATTAAAGGTTTATAATATAGATATAGTATTTAAGGAGGTAAAACATGGACAGGGTTGTTCCTCATAATGCAGAACTTGAACAGAAGTTACTCGGACAAATATTCTTAGATAATAAAATATTCCCAATGGTTATGAATAAACTTAGCATGAAAGATTTCTATGTACACAATAATAGCTTGATCTATGAAGCTATGGAGAGGGTATTTAGTGAAGATAATGAAATTGATAGCATTTCAGTAAGCGAAGCTCTCGGAAATAACTTACAAACCGTAACAATGACTTACGTTGTAGGACTTGCAGGAAGTGAACCTACAAGTCATGGCTATGAAGTTAATGTACAAAAGTTAAAAGAATTATCCAACAAAAGACAAACTATGAGAATGTGTGAATATACTATAAAAAATTTGCATAATCCAGAGGTTTCCAACGGTGAAATGGTTAGTAAACTAACTCATGGACTCTTAACTCAAGAAGATGGTAAATCAAAAGTCACCGATATGGCTACAATGCTTTGTGACAGTCTTAGTCTTATCGAGGGATTATATAAAGGTGAAATATCTCTAGGTATGGAATCTAAAATAGGTGATCTCGACAAAGCACTTAATAACTTCCAGAAGAAAGAACTTGTTGTAATAGGTGCTCGTCCCTCAATGGGAAAGACCACTTTAGCTATGAACATAATAAAAGGCTTGTCGGAAAACAACAAAGGATTATTTTTTAGCATGGAACAGGCTAAAGAACAGCTTATGTTTAAAATGTTAGCTGCTGAAACGTGGATTAATGGAATAGATATTTCTACAGGAAATCTTAAAGAGAATGATTTTGAAGCTATAACAAGAGCCTCCAATAATTTAATGAGCCTTAACTTAAAAGTAGATGATAGGGCAGGACTAGGCATAAAAGATATACAATCTACTATAATTCAAGAAAAGCAAGCACATGGACTTGATTTCGTGGTTATAGACTATCTCCAGTATATGAACTATGCAGAATACAAAAACGATAGCAATAAAGCTGTAACATACATTATGCAGGACCTTAAAAGATTTTCTAAAGAATATGATTTAAATGTTATAGTTTTAAGTCAATTATCCAGAGCATTGGAACTTAGAGCAGATAAAAGACCAATAATGAGCGACCTTAGAGAGTCGGGAGCAATAGAACAGGAGGCAGATAAAATCCTATTCCTCTATAGGGATGAATATTACAACAAAGAGTCAGAGGAAAAGAATATACTTGAAGTTAATATAGCAAAAAATAGAAACGGTAAAGTAGGCACCGTAAAGCTTGCTTATATATCACAATATCAGAAAATAGGTAGCTTAGATACTAGTCACAGTTTAGAAATGAAAATATAAAGGAGGAATAATAAATTGAAAAGTGAAATAATAGCACTAATTATTTCACTAATGATTAATGTATTTTTAATACTAAGATTAACTAAAGAATGTAAATTAAGTGATAAGCTTATGAAGATGTGTTTAAGACGTGAGGGAAGAATAGTAAGGAGAGATGCAGTGATAAATTTCTATAAGAATAGAGTAGCGGAACTTGAAGAGGATTTTAGAGGGCTACAGGAAATTAATCAAGAGGTTGCATCTGAAGCTTATAAAAATGATTCGGAGGCTAAACATGAGTAAGATTAGTAGTATTTATAATAAGATAGTAGCACCTTACAGGAAAGTAAAGCTTTATGCAATAGAAAATAATTTAGTTATTATAAAAAATAAATAGGAGGAATAAAAATGAAGGTAAAAGTGACAAGATTAACAGATGAAGAAATGGAAAACAGAGAATATAGGCAAGTGATGGAAATTAAAATAAATGGAAAGACAAAATTTTTAGTAAGAGATGATGAACCAGAGGATTCAAATTTAAGTAGAAGTTTTAATGATGTATGGAACATACCCGAATTAATGGAGTTAGCATGGAAAGCAGGTAAAAACGGAGAAGATTTATTAATTGAATATGCTGAAAGTGAGGATATATAAATGAATTATGTAATATTAATAGGAAGACTAACAAAGGATAATGATTTAAAGTTTACACCAGGAAAAGGAACTGCTGTAATATCTTCCACACTTGCTGTGGATAAGTTTGTGGATGGACAGAAACAAGCTGATTTTATAAATATTGTTATCTGGGGCAAAGCTGCTGAAACTGTAGCGAATTACACTCAAAAAGGTTCCATGATAGCACTACAAGGTAATATACAAACTAGAAGTTATGAGGCTAAAGATGGTACTAAAAGATATGTTACAGAGGTGCATACAAGCCAAATACAGCTATTAGGTAGTAAGAATAACGGAAGTAATCAAACTACTAGTGATCCATTTGCACAGCATGCTAATAGTTTTGAAGAAGATATGACACCAGTGGACGATGGAGATATCCCTTTTTAAAACTAAAAAGCCTACTAGGGGAATGAAATCTTAGTAGGCTTCACAATTAGAAACAAGGACAAATGAAGTTTTATCAAGCTAATTATATAACAAAAGATTATGAATGTATAGAGGTGATAGCATGGAAGATGGAATTATTATAATTATAGCTATAGGCATATATTTATTATTCATATTGTTGTCGCTACATCTAATTAAAAAGATTAAATAATAAAAAGGG
>JAUZPI010000127.1 GCA_030706015.1 Bacillota bacterium | reverse complement strand
GCAAAAGTAAAATTGAAGTAGTACCCTTTGGAGAATTTGATATAAATGAAGCTAATATAATAGGAGATTATTTATATTATATTAAGATAACTGATAAAGATAACGACGGCTTATTAAAGGATGATTATGAAGGTGGAGAGATTTATAGAATCAACCTTAAAAGCTTTCAAATAGAATGTTGCTGCAATACAGAGCCTTATAATTTTCATGGATTTGAAATGGCAAACGAGAGATATGTTGTCTTTCGGTCAGAAGATCAAATACCAGATACTACGCAAATTGTATTTGTTGACTTGAAGAACAGAAAGAAAGCGGTTCTTACAAATGATTGGGAAATAGAAGAGATGGATTATAAATTTATCGTTGATGAAGTACAGAATCCGAAATATGTAATAACAAAAAGATTCGTTTTTGATGGAGATCCAAGTTCTGAAAGTAATAAATTAATGTGTTTTGCGTGGGACAATTTTTTAGGCCAATTGGAGTGGAATGACCTAAAATAGCACGTCGACTAACAATGCACTCAAGTCCGCTTTGGCTGAAAGAGGTCAAGTCTTCGAAGAGGCCAAAGCACATTCCTTCACCGGCGCAAGCGCAGCCAAGGGGTATTCCGTTAGGGTCCGGTTCAGGAACGTCTTGAATGCGAAACGTTAGTGGACATGATGAGTTCAATAAGAGTTAACTCCGATCCTTAAATAAATATGTTCATTAGTCAATATAAAAAGGATGATGAGTAGTAATGAAATTAGATATATTAAAAAACAAAATAAAAAATAATGAAATTGATGAAGCCACAAAAATGGTTTCTGAGATTGGTAAGTCAGGTTTCAAGGCAGCTACAGAAGATTTAATCAAATATCTTGAGGAGACTACTAGTAGCAAATTAAGAAACGCCATAGCAATTGCATTATCTGATCTCGGAGCTCAAGACTCTATTGTTCCTATAATGAAACTATTGAAAGATCCTAAGACATTAGGGAATAGAGGAACTTTGTTATATGCTCTTGAAGCTTTTGATTGTACCTCTTACTTTGATGACATTATTGAATTTTTATTTGTAGATAATTTTGAGGTAAGTCATCAATCGTTGAGTTTGATAGAGTCATCAGTAAAGCAAATTGATTCTAAAGCTTTAGATAGATATAATTCTAAAATTAAAGCTGAAATTAATAAAGCAGAGGAAAAAATTGAATTTTTATCCGATGCTCTAGAGTTATTATCGAAGATAAAGGTAAGAGAGTAATTCTAAGTCATTAGTTATATAAAAGTTGTTTTGAGGTGTAATGGTACCGATTAAACAGAGTGAAAAACTCATCACATCCACTAACAATGCATTCAAGTTCGCTTTGGCTAATTAAGGACAAGCTTTCGAAGATGCCAAAGCACATTCCTTCACCGGTGCAAGCACGCCAAGGGGTATTCCTATAGGGTCCGGTTCAGGAACGTCTTGAATGCGGAACGTTATCAGACATAAATATCATGTAGTACAAGCAGTGGATTTAATTTTAGATTTTGCATATTAAGGAGTAATATATGAGGAAGAGGAAAAAGAAATCTAATATCCCTAGACATAAAAGAATGAAACGAGATTCAAGACTTCAAGCGGCTAAGAGCTGGATGGATAAATATAATGGGAAAAATATTGTACATGGTTATAGTAATCATTTTGGAGTAAGTAAATTGCACGCAGTTAAGGAGTTGCAGCTACTTGGAATTAATATTAGTTTAGACTATATTGAACAACTAAAGAGATCTGAAGAAGAACTGCGAAAAGCAAAAATGGCTAGAAAATATAAGATGAAACAATATAATGAAGGTAAAACAGAATTAGAATCAGATGAAAGGTTTTACTATATTGCAGGATACACTAAAGGAGGAAGTCCATATGGTCTCACGTGGGAAGAGATGGAATTGGATTTAACTAATGATTATATTATAGATAATGAAAATGATTCTTATGATGTTATTGATGATGAAGAACTTCCGTTTTGATAGCAATATCTATGTACAAATATGTTGCTAACAGAAATAAAAAAGTTTTTGAAAGAAATACGTCTGATAACAAAGCATTCCCGTTCGCTACGCACATCCCTCAGCCTAACCTGGGCGGAACAGTACAAATCTAAGATAAGAGCTATCTAAGATTTGTACTCTTCCTGTAAGGCTGGGGGACGTCGGGAATGGGAAACGTTATACGTAATTTTTGTGACACAGAGTATAGCCCGAAAGTTTTTTTGGATCAGGTTTTAGTGAGACACAATCGTAATTTAACACGAAACAGTAGCTTTAAATAAATTTCTAATGGGATATATTAATAAAAAATAATAGTAGAGGTGATGTTTAAAATGGGAACTTGGGGATATGGAATTTTTGATGACGATACTGCTTTAGATATAAAAGGAGATTTTGAAGAATACGTAGAAGAAGGATTGTCTATTACAGACGCTACAGAGAGGATTTTAGAAGAATATAAAGAAATTATTGAAAATGATGAAGATGACGGGCCTACTGTATATTTGGCGTTAGCGTCACTTCAAATGAAACATGGAGAATTGCACACAGATATAAAGGGAGTAGCATTAGAAATTATAGAAAAAGGAAAAGGACTTGAGATTTGGGAAGAGTCTGGAGAAGATGAATTAGAGGAACGGAAAAAAGTATTAAACGAGTTAAAAACAAAACTCTTGAAAGAGTAAGTACAATGTATTTTTCTCTAATTGTGAACTAGTTTAAAGTTGGCTAAGATTAATTTAGCCTAAGGTAAATTGGTAAAACTACGTATAACAAAAAATTCCCGTTCAGCTTGGCTTGAAAAGACAGCCAAGCTACACCTGCGAAGCTAAGAAAAGAGCTTTCTAAGCTTCTCGGTGTCGGGAATTAGGAACGTTAGACGTAATTACATAAAGCTTTTGTTTTTGTTCAAAGTTGGTCATTTTAAAGTTACGATGTAAAGAACTAATAAGAATAGACAAGGAGATTGCTTGAAATGAAACCATTTTTAGATGTTTCTGTTGAATTTTTATCAAAAGATAAGGATTACAGAGAAAGAAAATTCTATTTAAATGGCAGTAAAGGGTATAGCAGAGGATATAGTCCTCATTTTCGTGTAATAGGTGATAGCGAATTCTTAGGAATTGAATTCATTGAAGGACCGGACAGATTCATCGGACTGGGTGAAATGGTTAATGCTAAGGTGGAGTTGATGTACTATCCTGATGTATCATATGAAAAATTAATAAAAGGGCAGAGATTTGAAATTCTCGAAGGGGCAACAGTTGTAGGCAGAGGTTACGTGCTAAGTGCAGTGAAGTTATGAGAATTTTATTAATAGATAGTAAATAACATTTGAATTCATTAGGTAATATACAGATTGTTAATTAATTAAGGGAGAATATAAGATGGAAAATGAAAGAATTCCAATTAAATATATTGAAAATAAAAACCCTGATGGCGATGATATAGCTGGAATCATCATTAGTTTAATTGATAAAAATGTTCTGATAGGAGTGACTGAAAAACGTGGTGGAGATGCTGAGGTAAGCCTAGATGTAGAAAAGGCTAAAGAGCTTGTAGCTGCTATTAATTCAGCGATAGAGCTTATAGATAAATAAATTCAGTTTATTTTATGTATATAAAACAACTTAGCCCAAAGTGTTGTGGCTTAACTACGTCTAACAAAATGTTCAAGTCCGCTTTGCATGGAAAGACTGCAAAGCACACCTGCGAGCCTAAGATAAGAGCTATCTAAGGCTCTCGGCGTCTTGAACAAGAACCGTTAGGCGAAATACCCACTTCCTTTAATAGAAACCGCCTTGAAATCACGAAGGAATATAAAATGGAGGAATTATTTTGGATAATATAAGCAGATATAAAATACTCCTTGAAGATATTCTTGAAAGAGAACTAATAAAATCTGATGGACTATCAGAGAATGAGATTGAAAAAAGCGTAAATAATTTGAACATTAGAATTCCAAAAGCCCTAGAAGACTATTATATTTCTGCAGGAAATATCAATGAAATAAATGAATATCATAATATAATTTATCGTCCGGAAGAATTGCGTCTGACCACAGGTAAATTAATTTTTGCTGAAGAGAATCAACAGGTATGCTTTTGGGGAATCGATTTACGCGATTTAGGTTTGGAAGATCCACTGGTTTATCAAGGTCAAATAGATGAAAATGAAATATTTGAGTGGTATTCGGAGGATATGAAATTAACACAGTTTATTATTGAAATGCTAAGGTGGGAGTTCTTTGAAATGGAATAGTATGTTTATTCCATGGAGTTTGGTAGATAGAAGTGGGTAAATCGCCTAACAAAATGTTGCCGTTCGCCTTGGCTTAGAGAGTATTTGCATTGGACAGGTATGGTATTAAAATAAATCTTTCAAATTAAGAGAATCTTGAAACCGGCGCCAAGGCACACCTTCCAGCCTAAGATAGGAGCTATCTAAGGCTGGAAGGCGTCGGCAACAAGAAACGTTATATGACATTTTAAATCTTATGAAATTTATGATTACGCATTAAACTTTTTTATTCAAAAAACATAATGAAGAATCACAATAGTAATTTGATATTTCATTTTACGAAAAATAGTTAAATGGGGGATGATTACTCTGGAATTTTTATATGACAAAGTAGATTTTGATGATAATATGGTTTGCTATTATGATGAATTGCCACTTTGGTCTTCACCTTTTGGAATACTTTTGTTAAACAATATTCCACTTATAAAAAATTCTGTAGTAGTTGATATTGGATGCGGAACTGGTTTTCCACTACTCGAATTAGCACAAAGACTTGGAGAAAGTTGTAAAGTATTTGGAATTGATCCATGGGAAACAGCAATTGATAGGGCTAATAGAAAAAGAGAACAGTATAGAATAAAAAATGTTGAACTATTAAAAGGTGTTGGTGAAAATATGCCTTTTAGTAATGAGAATATAGATATAGTAATATCTAATTTAGGTATAAATAATTTTGAAAACCCAGATGAAGTTATTACAGAGTGTTTTAGAGTATTAAAATCAAGAGGAAAACTTATTTTTACTACTAATTTATTTGGACACTTTGATGAATTCTACTCTATATTTGAAGGAGTTTTATGTGATTTAAAATTAGAGAATGAAATTAATAATCTAAATAAACACATAAAGAAAAGACATTCGTTAGAAGACATTAGTACCCTAATGAAGAGAAATAGGTTTTCTACAAAAAAAATTATTCAAGAGAATTATGTTATGAGATTTGTAGATGGTAGTTCATTTTTTAATCATTACTTTATAAAGTTGGCATTTCTACAGGAATGGAAAGAAATAATCAAAGAAGATAACTGGAATAATGTTTTTTTAAATTTGGAAAATAGGCTAAATAATATTGCAAGTGAAAAAGGTGAAATTGTGTTTAATGTCCCTATGGCATATATTGAATGTGAAAAATAAAATATAAATATATTTTGAGTAGGTAATAATGTTGTTCCGCAATATTCCTATATTATGATCTACTTGGGAAGAAATATTCAGAGGGTAAAAATCTCCGTACATAGACAGTAAAAGATTTAAAACATCATATAACAAAAAATTCCCGTTCAGCTTGGCTTGAAAAAACAGCCAAGCTACACCTACGAAGCTAAGAAAAGAGCTTTCTAAGCTTCTCGGTGTCGGGAATTAGGAACGTTCTACGACATATTATAAACCATCATGCCTACTAGTATTTTATTAAGATTGTTTGAAGGAGACTAATAATGAGATATTTACTTGAAGCCATTTTTCAAGGAATTTTTATTTTTATTATGACAATATTAGTTCCGATTATTTACTCAAGCATTGAATTAGGATGCTGTCTATTGTTTTTACAGTTTATGCGAGTGGTTAAAAATAAAGGCAACATTAGATCTTTATGTAAGGAATATAGTAGAGGACTACTGTTAAGAGCGGCAGCGCTTCTGATGGTAAGTATAATACTATCATTAATTAGTATTATTAACTACAATCGCATAATTTCCAATCCTGAGCATATAAGTTCTATTTATGTGGATGAAATGGATGCGATATTTGCAGATATAAACAACAGAGAAAATGGAATCTATAACATATTCGGACAACTGGTAATTTACGGAATTCCTTCAACTTCGGTATTAAGTATTATAATGATAATCCTTAATAATATTGGCGAGGTTAGTAAATTTAGAAAAATAAGCTTTTATATATTAATGACCTTAAGTGGAGCTTTTCTGGCGCTGGGAGCTTATAATCTAGCTAATGCTATGATGGGGATTTAAATATGCTTGTTGCAAATAAATAAAGATTCATCTGATATTATGCACCAAATTTAAGTATGGAGTTTTTTGGTGCTTAAACAGTTATTAAAAATCAACGTCGTAGAACAATGCATTCAAGTTCGCTTTGGCCTAATTAGGGTCAAGATTTTGAGGAAGCCAAAGCATATTCCTTCACCAGTGCAAGCACGCCAAGGGGTATTCCTTTGGGGTCTGGTTCAGGAACATCTTGAATGCGAGACGTTAGTCGACATAGAAAGGAGGGAAGATGTTGGCATGAAGGCTAATCCCAAACTAATTGATATGCATAATCATACTGTATGGTCAGATGGAGCAAATTCAGCAGTTGAGTTAATAGAGGATGCTATAGAAAAAAATATTAAAATTCTTGGTTTTACAGATCATTTTAATACATCAAAGTGTCCATCTATATCACCTGAGCAGCTAAGTTTATATATTCAAGAGATTGTAAGTCTTAAAGAAAAATATAAACACAAAATCTCGGTATTAATAGGCATTGAAATTAACTCGATTCTCTTTCCAATGAGCTTTGAGAATTTATCCTTTAATCAATTTGAAGGTATTGATTTTGTCTTGATTGAATGCATAGATTTACTTTCGGATAAGTTTAGACTTAAGGATTTAGAGAAATATTTGAATAGATTTAAATGTAAGGTTGGATTAGCCCATACAGATTTGTTTAGGTTAGGTACAAAACATGAAGTTGAAGGTGGAATAGGTTATGTTGTTGATTTCATGAAAAGGAATAATATATTCTGGGATATAAATTCTAATTCTGCATACGAATGTTTTGATAATATAATATACCATCAAAATCAAGAAGAAATCACAGAACTTTTTGAAAAATTAATTAAAAATCAGATAGAGATAACTGTAGGGTCAGATAAACACTCAATTGATGATATTGAATTGGGAAGATTTATAACCGCCAATGAATTAGCAGGTTATATCAATTCAAAATAATTATAAATGAACTTTTAGCAGGTTTCTTGGTTTTACGTCGACTAACAAAATTTTGCCGTCCGC
The DNA here is from genome assembly GCA_030706015.1 of Bacillota bacterium. Taxonomy (GTDB): domain Bacteria; phylum Bacillota; class Clostridia; order Clostridiales; family Clostridiaceae; genus JAUZPI01. The sequence goes on along the minus strand of JAUZPI010000127.1, from coordinate 2,986 downwards.
CTTGGCTGGTGAATTCTTTTTATATAGGGTTGTGTAAGTTTGTGGTTTATAATCAATACATAGGTTATGGAGAGAACTATCGCCAAGGCACATTCCTTCACCGGTGCAAGCACGCTCAAGGGTATTTCTTTTGGGTCCGGTTCAGGAACGTCGGCAACAAGAGACGTTATTTGAAATTTCAGGTCTATGGAAATTTTGTTTACGCATCAAGTAATACAAGAGTAAATGAAATGCATTTTTAGATAAAATAGAAGGTGTATTCTTAAGGAAGTTGGTGATTGAATGGCATGCGTTGCTGAATTTGGAATTATAGATGAATTTGAAGAGGATAAAGAATATTTGGATTATGAACCAAGAAAATATAATTGTGTTGCTATCAATGATGATATACTAAATGATTGGTGGAATGATTTGACTTTAATTAAAACTTATTTCCATTGTTATAATAGACCAAGTTTTGCACTTGCAAGATGGGGAATTACGCTTATTCCTCCAGAATCATTGGAGGCTTTTTATGAAATTGTTTCAAAGGATAGAAGGTCAAGATCATTAAAAGAAATGATCAATTTAATGACATTATTAAGAAAAGCTATATTAGAAAATAAATATGTTATTCATTACGGCGTATAAAAGTATTTGCCTGATATGCAATTTTCTTTGTAATATAATGAAAGAGAATTATGGAGTTTATATTACGCATTTGCTAAGGTAAGACCTAAAACATCAAATAACAATGCACTCAAGTTCGCTTTGGCCAATTAGGGGCTAGCCTTCGAAGAGCCAAAGCACATTCCTTCACCGGCGCGAGCGCAGCTAAGGGGTATTCCTTTGGGGTCCGGTTCAGGAACGTCTTGAGTGCGAGACGTTATGTGAAATGCACACCCAAATTGATACTATTGAATATTTTAAGATTATGTTATTTAAGGAGAGAAGTTATGAATTCAATTATTCTGTTATCACAAGTATACAAGGAAGGATTAGCTTCAGGTGTTTTTAGCAAAGATGATGTGATATCATGGGTTGATAAAGTAATAGAGATACAAGATAATCCGCCTTATGAATTCATAGAAATTTCACTGATGTCCAAAACACGAATAAATGATATTGAGGGGAAGCTTGGCGAATTTTATAAAGAATTAGATATTAGTTATGTAACTAAAGTGGTACTATCAATCATTTATTACAATTTGTCAAATGGAAGGATCACGATTGAAAAGGCTATTAGATTGGTTGCAAAGCTTTTATTGAATACTGGTGAATGTTTTGAAAGGGAATATCAATCTTTATACTATTGTGATGATGCGTATGATTTAGCAATGCAAGGGGTTCATCACTCTCTAAAGGATGTTATAAAAGTTTTCAAAAGTGGAATAGAAAAATACAGCGATTACATAAATGATTTTAGAATTGCCTATAAAGAAGTTATGGGCTTTGAATGGGAAAAGAATTAACCCAATAAAGCTTAAGGCAGGGGAAAGGTATAGCACTTCACATAACAACGCACTCAAGTCCGCTTTGACTTGAAAAGACAGTCAAAGCACATTCCTTCACTGGCGCAAGCGCAGCCAAGAAGTATTCCTTTGGGGTCCAGTTCAGGAACGTCTTGAGTGCAAAACGTTAGTCGACATTATTGATATGTAGGTAATAGGAATTTTAATAAAATGTTCAAATATATCTTGCAATAGGATATAATAAAATAAAGAAGATATAAGGTGGTGTTCTCATGAATGCAGCTAAGAAAATGTTATATGAATTAATCGAGGAAATACCTGAAAAGGATTTGGCTGAAGTTATAGATTTTGTTCAGTATCTTAAAATGAAGAGAGAAAAAGAGATGTTTAAGGACTTACAAAAGGCAAGTGAAAGTAGCATTAAGTTTTGGAATAATGATATTGATGATGAGGTTTGGAATAATGTATAAGCAAGGAGATATTTTACTTATTCCCATTCCTTTTAGTGATTTAACATCAAGTAAAAAGAGACCTGTTCTTGTTTTATCCAATTCGAAATATAACAAGGTAACAGAGGATATACTAGTTGTAGCTATAACTTCAAATCTAGAGGAAAAAGAATATGCAGTAATAATTACAAATGAAGATATGGAAGAAGGAGCTTTAAAAGTTGATTCATGTGTAAGAACTGATAAGATATATACTTTATCAAAGTTTATTGTTATTAAAAAAATCGGAAGTATAAAGACTGATATTATAAATCAAATTAAAGTAAAATTACATGATTTACTAGAAGAAAAGCCCTAATTTAAGGGCTTAATTTTTTAGTTTTAGAAAAAGAATAAATATAGTACTTTGACGTCGACTAACAATGCACTCAAGTTCGCTTTGGCTCGGAGAGCGGGCTTGGGCAAGCAGCTTGATTGAGTGGAGTGAGGTATTTGATCTTGGCATAGGCTAAAACACCGCCAAAGCACATTCCTTCACCGGCGCAAGCGCAGCCAAGGAGGTATTCCACTGGGTCCGGTTCAGGAACGTCTTGAATGCGAGACGTTAGGCGAAAATAAAATTTAAGTCAAATGTAAGTTATGAAGGAGAAAAAATAAATGGATTTGTATAGACTAGCCTTGGAAGCAATGCAAAAATTACTTAATGAAACTGGAGTCAGATTTTGGGCGGATTGGATTGAAAAAGATATTGAATATTGGGATGATAACAGGTCAGTTACGCATCATTTATCAGCATATGGTGGGATGGGGTCTTTTAATGATGTAGTTATTTGTGTTGTAAATAACCATAAGGTTAATAAACATCAAGAAGCTTGGACAAATTACTTGTTAATGGGTTTAAAGTCAGTGGCATACTATTTGGCAAAGTCCGAAGAAATTGAGATTAATGTTGATATGCTAAAAGAAAAGTTACAATGCAATTATTCCAAGATTCAGGGGAGTAGGTGTCTTGCATGTGGGTATTCTGAATTATCGGAAGGTGATGTGGATAATTTTATTGCTCCAAAGATAATAAACGAAGAAATT
>JAUZPI010000126.1 GCA_030706015.1 Bacillota bacterium | reverse complement strand
GAGGATACTAATCTTGAATTCCTTAATGATCTTCTTCCTTGGGCTGAGAAGCTTCCAGTTGAATGCAGAAAACAGAATTAAAAATTAACGCCGCCTTGATGGCGGCTATATTTATATAAGTACGCATGGTTTACCGTGTACGTAATAGCGATTACTACATAGATCTCCTTTTTTATCATAGAGGACTTGCGTGTTTAGTAGCTTTTGAATTAAAGATAGGAACATTTAAACCTGAACATTTAGGAAAAATGAATTTTTATTTGGAGGCTCTTGATAGAGAGCATAAAAAAGAAAATGAAAACCCTAGTGTTGGAGTTATTCTTTGTGCAAATAAAGAAGATGAAGTAGTTGAATTTGCACTATCCAGGAGTCTTTCTCCTACTTTGGTTTCTGAATATACTTTAAAACTTATAGATAAAAACCTTTTAAAGAAAAAGCTTCATGAATTAACCGAAATAGCAGAAATACAGCAGTTAAGTGATGAAAGCAATTAAAATTTGTTTCAGCAGGATAACATAAATAGATTACAATGAGTTTTTGGAGAAGTGTAAATTATTGCAAAATGAAAATGATATATTAAGAGCAGAAATAGTAAAGCTCCATGCTAAGCTTATAAAATATTTTCCTGCAGAAAATTGTGCAGAAAAAATATATGAGGCAATTAATCAGAAGATTGCTACTTAAAGGTGATAATAATTTAAAGATAGACCTGGAAAAATTAATAGAAGGAAATTCTATAAATAAAAAAGTAGATGATACCATAGTAATGGCAGAGGTTGAAGATTCAAATGAGAATATTTGGAGCTTTTTAACCTTAAGCGGATATTTAAAAGCTGTCAAAACAGAAAATATAAAAGGTAAATTGCACTGTGAATTAAAAATACCTAACGAAGAAGTGCATATATTCTATGAGAATTTAATTGAAAAATGGTTTCAAGACTCAGTAACAAATCAAAAATATGAACTAATGCTAAATACACTAACCAGCGGCAATATAGAGATTTTTGCTGGGGTGTTTAGAGAATTTGTAATAAACAATCTAAGCTACTTTGACATATCAGGAAAAGAACCAGAGCGAGTATATCACGCCTTTGTACTTGGAATGTTAGTATCCCTTTCAGAGGATTATGAGGTTAAATCAAATAAAGAAAGCGGATATGGAAGATACGATGTTATGATAATCCCAAAGGATGTTTCTAAACTAGGAATTATCATAGAATTTAAAAAAATAGATTATTTTTTAGATTACACCATAGAACAAGGAACCCAGATGGCACTTCAGCAAATAGAAGAGAAAGCTTACTTTGATCTTTCTTTGTGTAACAAATACCACTGCCTGCCAGAGGACCAGTCCTTAGAAGCAGGATTTTCTTTTAGAATTTCAGAACATGCCATGGCCATAATATATTCTTTTAACCCATCTTCATCACTGTTCTTAAATTTGTCCAACATATAATTTAGAGATTTATCGCCCTGAGAAACGATGAATTTATAATCCTTACTGCTTTCTGAATCTTTAATATAATCACTGGGATTGGAGGATAAGGATACTTTGCTGTCCTTTGGATTAACTATGTTATTAAGCTTTTCTTCAATGGTTTGGTTAAAGCCTTCTTCTGATGAAACTTTAGTTGATGAACTGCTGCAGCCAGTAAGGGACAATAACAATAGAGCAGCAACATAAATAGCAAACAGATTTAATAGTCTTCTTCTCATAGATTTCTTCTCCTCCTAATTTACATAAGTGATTATACTTTTGGCGTATGAAATTATTAATACCAATTATATCATAAAATTCAACTTTGTTGTAATTTATAAACATGCATGAAATAGTTTTTCTTTAGCAGTAAAACATCGAATTACATAAATAAATTTGATTATTACATTTTAGTTTACAGGAAATTATTTACAACACCTGATATAATTTTTTCTATAAGGTAAAATCAACAGAAGACAGTGGTTTATGAAAAGTACAGTGCTAATAGATGAGCGTAGTAAAATTGATAAGTTTATAAAAGAATATGGAGGGTGGGGTGTATGGAAATTACAGATTTTCTAGCAGTTCAAAAATGGGCTGAATTGCCTAAAAATGTGCGGCAGCGCTTCATAAATAATGTTCATTGCTCCAAGTGTGGAGTTACCACTATAGTTTCTTATTCGCTTCATAGAGATAAAAACGGTATTTTTCTTATCGGCAAATGTAAAAAATGCGGCAGTGATATAAGCAGATTTATTGAGGATGAATAAAAAAATTAAGGCAGGCTAAGAGACAGCCTGCTTTGATTTTTTTGGTAGTTGGCGCAGCTGATTTAAATAATCTTTATGATAGTCAAATTGTCTTTAGTAAAGACAATTTTCTTTAGGTTATTGCATTTACACAAAAGTACAAATTCTAACTATTCTTATTTCTATATGGAAAGTTTTTTGTTATTTATGGTAGAATATTAGTAATTAGGTAATAGAATGGGTGAGACAATTGTATAAATTAGGCTACAATGCGGATTAATGAATTCATAGAAAGTAATACTGTAAGAAAAATAATAGGCTTTATATATTGTTAATTGTTTGATAAAATAAACTTATGTTCTAGAAATATTTAAATATTGCATAGAATAGGTAACAAAATAAATGAAATATAATTATACAGCGTATAAGTATATTTCATTTATTTTGCTAGAATATTTGTTTTTACATTAGCTGTTAGGATTAATGAGGAGATATATATGATTAAATATGTTTGTAAGGAATGTGGTATAAGTTGCGAAACAAGTGAGTGTCCAGTATGTCATGGAAGAGCAGCGGCGGAATCAAAAATTTATTGGTGTAATAATTGCAATATACCAATTTATGAGGAAAGGTGCGATTTATGTGGAGAGACAGGAGAATACTTAACGACTGATTTAAGACCTGTTTTCCCAGAAGAGAGACTTCTATTGGAAGTCTTGATTGGACAACCTTTTAAATATATTAATTCTTCAGTATGGAATGGTACAGGCAATAGGTATATTGTTAATGGTAAGAAATTAAAAGTATCTATTAGTGGATTAATTAAAAAAGAATCAGCTAAAGTAATAGAAGAATTAAATAAATATAAAAGTGAAAACAGCTATAATTATTTCAATAAAAATATGAATGTTTTTAAGAAAGCAAATAGAAAAAGATTTAATCTAATAGGCTCAGAAGCCACAGAATTTATAAAAGAAGCATCTAAGGGATATGAATTAGACGAACTTTTTGTATCATTTAGTGGTGGCAAGGATTCTACAGTTACTCAAGATCTAGTAGTGAAAGCACTAAGTGAGCCTAGAGTAATCCACATTTTTGGAGATACAACATTAGAATTTCCTCTTACATTAGAATATTTGAAAAGATTCAGGACAAATAACAAATATACACCTGTATTAACAGCTAAAAATAAGGAAAAGAATTTTTATGATTTATGTGAAACTATCGGGCCACCTAGCAGGGTTATGAGATGGTGTTGTACTATTTTTAAAACAGGAGCTATCACAAGGAAGATTAGCTCTACATTTAAGGATAAGAAGAAGATTATAACTTTTCATGGTATTAGGAGAAGTGAGTCTAATGCTAGAAGTAAGTATGATAGAAAATCTGATAGTCCTAAAATTACAAAGCAAAAAGTAATATCTCCTATCATTGATTGGTACGATTTCGATATATGGTTGTATATTTTAACTACTGGCATTGATTTTAATGATGCATATAGATTGGGATACTCAAGGGTTGGGTGTTGGTGCTGTCCGAATAATAGTAGTTGGGTGCAATATTTATCCAGTATATATATGCCTGATAGGCATAAGGAATGGAGAGATTTCTTGATAGGATTTGCTAAAAAAATTGGCAAAACTGATGCAGAAGTTTATGTTGATGAAGGAAATTGGAAAGCAAGACAAGGTGGAAATGGTGTTGAATTAAGTAAAAGCTCTTTTATTACATTTAAACCATGCGCTGCAGAAGAAAATGCTTTTAATTATGAATTAAAAAGAAGTATATCAGAAGAGTTGTATGAACTATTTAAACCATTTGGCAAAGTATCTAAAGAAATGGGTAATAAGAGACTTGGAGAAGTGTTTGTATTAGACAAGAATAATAATCCAATAATTAGATTACAGGGCAGAATTGGAAGTAATCTTTTAAAGGTATCTATACTTAAATTGCCGATTCTCAAAACCAAAAGCATAAGGGATGCTAAGCTGAAGATAGAATGTCAACTTACTAAATATCAAATGTGTATAGGATGTCTTGCATGTGAGAGTGTATGCAAGCATAATGCCATAACTATTAAAAAACATGAGGAAGTTAGGGATGAAGATCTTGCTTATAGAATCGATGAAAACAAGTGTATTCAATGTTGTGAATGCGTAAATCATTTTGACGGTGGTTGTTATATCAGAAAAGTGCTAGCAGTAAAAAGGGGAGAATAGAATTGGCAGAAGAAGCGGTTAAGTTTAAATTAAAGGGACATGAAAGTTTTTTTATTAGGGAAGGTTGGTTAGCAAAAGGAATAAAAAATGTAGATAATAACTCAAGAGTATTCATAAGTGATGATGCAACTGATGTATTAGGTATAGGAACAAATATGGTGAAATCGCTTAGATATTGGTTACAGGCTTGCGGAGTAACAGAGGAGCGGAGAGTAGAGAACAATAAGAGAGAGCAGTTTTTGACAGGTGATTTAGGTAAAATTATAAAAAAATATGATCCTTATTTTGAAGATATATTTTCATTATGGCTTATTCATTATAAACTAGTAACGAATACAGAGTTTTCTACAGCGTGGTATCTTTTCTTCAATGAAATTAAGGCTAACGAATTTACAAAAGATGAGTTGAAGGATGAGATGGTATATGCATTAAATAGAATAAATAACAATAGTGAATTTTCTCAAAACTCACTGTTTGATGATTGTGAATGTATCATTAAAACATATTATAGCAATAAAAAAGAAAATAAAAATCCTGAAGATAATATTTCTTGTCCGCTAACTGAACTTGGTTTATTATCAAAGATTAATTCATATCATGGCGAAGAAATTATTATAAAGAGAAAACCATCTGTGGACAAGTTAGACAAACTCATCGTACTTTATATTATTTTAGATAATATGAAAAATTCTAATGCTATCAGTATTGAAAGCATATTAAATAATAAATGTAATGCAGGGAGAGTTCTAAACCTAGATAGAAATTTACTTAATGAATATTTGGATGAATTAAAGAATTTAGGATACATAGAAGTAAATCGAACAGCTGGACTTAATCAAGTCTATAATACGAAGAAACATACGAAAGACGATATAATTAAGGAGTATTATGAACAATTAATGGAATGAGGTACAAAAGATGTTATATAAAGACTTTATAAAAGCTGATGAAGGATTTCAATACTCTATAAATCTTCAATACGATTTAAATAAATATACCAAAGTAGCAGGATATATACCTACTAGTGATTCAACTGAAATATTGAAAATTTATTTGAAAAGTATTTATTATAATAGTAAAGATAGAGCTTCAATATTGGTTGGACCTTATGGTAAAGGTAAATCCCACCTATTATTAATTCTTCTTTCTATTCTTTCTACGTCAAGTGTGGCTAATAATGAAGATGCTATTGACTCACTTTGTAGAAAGGTTGGAAGTATTAGCAAAGATGTAGAAAAGATGATTCTAGAAATAAGAGGTCAAAATAAAAGACTACTACCAGTTATAATTAACAGTAATTATTATGATCTAAAACAGGCATTTCTTATAGGGATAAAGGATGCCTTAGAAAGAGAATCCTTAAACCATCTTATACCTAAAACTTATTTTGAATCAATAATTGAGACAGAGAGTATTTGGCGAACAATATATCCGGAAACTTATAAGGTGTTTAAAGAAAAACTTAGCGACTACGGGTTAAGTATTAAAAATTTTCTTGATAGAGTAAATAATTATGATGATGAAACTTATGAAATATTTAAAAAAATTCATCCACAAATAACATCTGGAGTTGAGTTTAATCCCTTAATTAATTCTGATGTTGTTAGACTTTATGAAGAAGTAAATTATAAACTATGTGAGTCGGGTGATTTTAAGGGCATTTTTATAGTCTTTGATGAATTTAGTAAGTTTTTAGAAGCAAGTGTTACAAGAAATTCTGCCCATGATATTAAGCTTATACAAGATTTTGCTGAACTCTCCAATAGAAGTGGCGATAATCAAATACATTTTTCATGTATAACTCACAAGAGTATAAATGACTATATATCTAATTTACCAAAGGAAAAAATTGATGCATGGAGAGCAGTAGAGGGAAGGTTTAAAGAAATATATTTTACTTCTTCATCCCAGCAAAATTACGAATTAATCGCTAATGCAATAATTAAGGATGAGGATAAATTTAAGGAATTTAAGTCATTGTATAGTAAAGAGATACGTGATATACAAGATAACTGCGAAAGAATGACTATATATAATGAGATGGATAACTTTTCTGAGATAATAGGTGATGGGTGTTTTCCACTAAATCCAATAAGTGTTTATGTTCTCCCAAGAATAAGTGAAAAGGTTGCACAAAATGAAAGAACTTTATTTACTTTTTTATCAAAGGAAGAGAGGGGAAGTTTAGTAAATTTCATTAATTGCAATAACGGGGGTATTGGCTATTTAACAATAGATTGGATTTATGATTATTTTGAGATCTTATTCAAAAAAGAAGTATTTAATGAAAATGTTCATAGCATCTGGTTAAAATCAAACAATGCATTGCTAAAAACTGAAGATGAGAATCAGAAGAAAATAATTAAAGCAATCTCTATAATTCATATAGTTAATGAATTTATGCAGCTTCCTCCAACTGATTTGTACATTAGATTATCTATAGGATTAAATAAGTTCGAGTATGATTTAGCTATATCGCAGCTTATAAATAGTCAAACAATATTAAAGAAAAAGAGTAATGGTTATTATAGATTTTTGCCTGGAAGTGAACTTAATGTATTCAAGAAGATAGCTGATAGAAAAGATATCAATTCAAATAGAATAAATGTAAGAGAAGTTATTGAAGCTACTATGGAATTGGGTTTTGAGACACCTAAAAAATATAATGATGAATATGAAATGGTAAGATATTTTAAAAAGTCATTTATTACCGCTGATGAATTTGAAAATATTAGATCTATTAATGACTTGACGGCTGAATGCTATGCTGATGGAGTGATTTTATATTTAATTTATTTATCAGACAAAGAAAAGGAAGTTGCTTTTAATAAGCTTATTGAGTTAAAAGATAGCAGAATACTGATGTGTTTCCCAGATAAAAGTTTTGCTAAGCTTGAAGAAGTTAAGGAATTACTAGCAATAAAATATTTAAGGAATGATGCAGAATTCAATCAAAATGAGTTGGCAATGCAGGAGTTAGATATATTTGAAGATGACATTATTAGTGATATAGATAATTATATTAATAGTAGTTATGATGTTAAAAATGGATCTTGTAAGTATTATGATTTTAATGGACCATGTTTAGAGATAAAAAATAGATACCAGTTGAATAGAAAACTATCAGATATTTGTTTTAAGGTTTTTGGTAAAACTCCAGTTATTAATAACGAGCTTATAAATAAAAGAAATATTTCCAGTCCAATAGTAAAAGCGCGAAATAAAATACTACAATATATATTTGAGGAAATGGAAAACGGTAATGAGTTTATTTCTAAAGGTAATGGCCCTGAAATAACAATTTTTAGAACTACCATAACAAGAAAAGGGCTATTAGATAGCCGAGAAAGCAATGATAATAAACTTAATTCAGTTTTGAACGAAATTGAAGGATTTATTTTAAGTTGTGAAGATAACAAAAATAGTTTTGCACAGTTATATAGTACTTTATACGATGCAGAATTTGGCTATGGTCTAAGAGCTGGTATTATTCCTATTTATATTGCTCTAAAAATTCGAGAACATTTAGAAAATATAATAATTTACTTTGGTGAAAAAGAAGTGTCTCTTTCAATAGATACTTTAAATAAAATCAACGATAATCCAGACAAGTACTCCCTTTTATTAGAGAAAGGCTCAAAGGAAAAAGATGAGTATCTAAATACGTTAGAGAATTTATTCAGTGACTATAAATCAAATAAAGATGCTGGTTATAGTAGATATAATTCAATAGTTGAAGCTATGCGAAATTGGATGTATTCTTTACCTAAGTATACTAGTAGATATAATGTGATTCCTGATAGTGAAGAAGGGCGTATTTCAAATGATATAATTGTGTTAAGGAAAGAACTACTGAAGTTTGATATTAATCCTAGAGAATTGCTTTTAATTAAGCTGAATAGCAAGATTTTAAAATTGAACGATTTTAAATTATGTATTGATAGAATAAATGAAATAAAGCTAGAACTAGATACATTTGTAAAAGTCGTGAAACAATACTTGATTAAGATTACAAAGAATATTTTTGATAAAGGATATAGAGGAGAACTTAGAACTGCTCTTGAAAATTGGTACAATGAATTGCCGGAAGAGAATAAGGAACATTTGTATGATATCAGTGAAAATAGTCTCCTAAGTTTTATTTCTACGCTTTCAACTGGAAATGAAGATACTATTATAGAGAAGCTAGCAAAAATAGTTACAGGATTAAACATTGAAGATTGGAATGATGATACATTAGAAGTTTATCTGAATGGTATTGAAAAAATCACAAGTACTATAAGGAGTTATAAAAAACAGAACGAAAAAGAATCCAGCAGTTCTTATGAAATAAGTTTTTATGTTGAAGATGAGAAAGTAAGTAAGTCCTTTGATAGTTCTGAAATATCTTCAATAGGAAGAACAGTTTATAATACAATTGAAGAGGCGTTGGATGAATATGGAGAATCAATAGACATAAATGAAAAGAGAAATATAATAATGAAGCTTTTAGAAAAGTACATGTAGGAGAATATCTCAACATGTATAATGAGACTAACTATATGAAGTCAAGATAATTTTAAAAGAAAAATTAGATTTTTAGTTCTTAAAAAAGTGCATGACAAATAAAGCAACCAAGTTGCCATTTTAAAAAAGTTAGGATTACATTTGCGGAACAAATGAGGTATTGGTTTTTAAAAGATAGAATACTACACGTATCAGTTTTTTAGCAACATGGCTCATGGCAACATAGTAATGCTTGCCTTCTGCCTGTTTCTTTGATAAATATGCTGAGAAAGTTATATCTCTCATTGAAACAGTTCTAGATGCAGTAAGAATAGCCCAACGAAGATACGTGGAGCCACGTTTTACCATCGGTGTATGAGAAGCACTATATTTACCAGATTGATAAGCAGAAGGATCTAGCCCAGCAAAAGCTAAAAGTTTAGCTGGATTTGCGAAATTTTCTATATCTCCAATTTCAGAAAGTATTATCGCTGCTAAAATATATGATATACCTGGAACACTCATTATTGGAGAGTTAATTTCGGTAACGACTTCTTTTATTTGAAGGTCTAAAGCATCAATCTCAGCTTGAACTGATTGAATTAACCTAATAGTTTGTTGTAATTCAAAAGATAAAGATCTTGTGCTAGTTCCAATTGAACTGCCTGCGGCTTCTTTTAAAGCGATAGCTTTATCTTTTCCGTATTTGCCTCTTGAAGACTTACTTAAAATATTAGTAAGCTTAGTGAGATGGCAATTAGCTATGTCCTCCGGACTAGATAACTCCGATAGGAGGCAATAAGATGAATTTTGATGAATTGACCAAACGTATTTAGGTAATTCAGGGAAAATGATATCTATTAATCTTGTTATTGATAATTTTAGTTTTGATCTATAACCAATTAAGCGATATCTGTGCCTAGTTAGTGACTTTAGCTCCTGAATCTGATATGATACTGGTAAATAGGATTTTGTATCATCAGAAAAGAGCATTTTAGCAATAACTAATGCATCCGTTTTGTCAGTCTTGGTTTTCCTAAGGGTTTGAGCCTTACGGAAAAGATTTGTAGCTAAGGGGTTGAGAATAGAGAGCTTGAAGCCTTTAGCACACAAGAAGTTTTGGATATTAGTGCTATAATGACCTGTTGATTCAAGTCCTATTTTTACGTTAGAAATATCCTTGTCAGGCAGAGCAGAAAGAATTGTTGAATAGAGTAATTCAAAGCCTTCACGAGAATTGGATATACGTAAAGAATCATTAATAATAACACCATCTGAATCAACGATACAGCAATCATGCTTTTCCTTAGCTACATCGATTCCAATATAAATCATAAGAACACTCCTTATAGTTTAGTCCGCTATGTTCCACTCACTTTATGCTAAATGTATCCTTGCTCTATATAAAACGTCATGCGTTATCTAACTAATTAACAAATAAGCATAAAGCTGTGGTTATATCCTCAATTAAAATAGTCTAGCTATAGGTGAAAAAACTAATCCACAGCGTCTTATGTTATTATAGTAAATTATCTTTAAGATAAGAAAGGAAAAGTATAATGAATTTACTATGAGTTCATTATACAAGGTG
>JAUZPI010000125.1 GCA_030706015.1 Bacillota bacterium | reverse complement strand
TTTCAAAAGTGGGACATATTTCGTATGGGTCCTTCATAAAAATCCTCCTCATCATCATGTATATAATATAAACTTTTTCGCTTCACATTATCTTACAGTTGCAAACAACTTATTAAAAATTATATTATTTTCAACAGCATTCTTAAACAAAGCCAAATTTTAAAAAATCTAACTAATTGCTGACTACAAACAAAGTTGCGTATAACGTCTCTAATTCCCGACACCCAGAAGCTTAGAAAGCTCTTTTCTTAGCTTCGCAGGTGTAGCTTGGCTGTCTTTCCAAGCCAAGCTGAACGAGAATTTTTTGTTATACGCTGCTTTAGCCTCTACCCTTTGAGCTAAATCCATTCAAAAACTCAAATTTGCTTCACATAAAAAGAATATTGTTCATGAATCGCAATAAATTACACTTCTTTTCTGTACTTATACATGATCGTAGAGCCATCATCTTCATTAAAAACTGGTGGACTTGTGCGATACTGATACCCTAATTTATGATAAAACCCATGTGAGCTTTTAGACGATGGAATTTCAATCAGATTACTATCAAGGCACCATTCATCTTGTTCCAAAAACAGAATCAAATCTTTTCCTACCCCTAAGCCATGAAAATCAGGTTTAACAAATATTGCAGTAAAATAGCTCTGCTTATATTGGCTGTAATCTCGGCTAACTCCACCTGAAGCTATAATTTTGCCATCATACCAAGCTTCATAATAGTGTCTCGTTGCAATAATATTAGTTAACCATTCTTTCGTAAACATACTTAGATACTTATTAGATTGCTCATCAGTATAGTCTTTGTAATTTACCTCTTTCATACATCTTATAATTATATTTAGAAGAGCATCAACATTTTCAACAGAAGCTCTTTTGTAGCTAATATCTTTCAAATTCATACTAACTTACCCCCCATTCTCCCCAATATTATTGAGTTCTTTGTTATGTAATATTTTACAATTCCCATCAATAAATTTACATCTAAAAAACTTCTACTATTTGCTTTCTATCAACAAAGTTGCGTATAACGTTTCTTGTTCAAGACGTCTGCCAGTGCTACAGGAATTTAGAAAGGCTTACATAGCTCTTATGTTAGCTTTTCTAAATTCTGGCTCGGTTAGCTGGCGGATGTGCTTTGCAGTCTTCTCATGCAAAGCGGACTTGAACATCTTGTTATACGCAGTATAGAAAACTTAAACTTTAAAATACCTGTTAATGCTCTTATTCATTTATTCCAATAATGTACTTCTTGCCAATAAATTCTTCTGCATTAGGAGTAGTTATCTTAGGCTCTATTATTACCCAAGGGTTTGGACCGACTTTATTTTTATCAATATAGTTTAAAGTTTCAATACCTTTAACTATATAATTATCTTCAACATTCTCTTTATTAATAAGATAACAGCCGAGCTTTATACATGGCGACATTTTTCCAAATAAAGCAAGCTCATTATTTATCCTTTTATGTGATTCTAATACTTCAAACATTTTGTGTGAATCATAATATTCGATATAATCTGGAATCATATGAAGCACCTTCCATTCTTCAAGATTAGAGAATAGTTTTGCTACTGGCCAATGTGGATTTTCTTCACTTTTTCCCTTCCATGTTAAATGTACAAGTGCATAATTATCACAATCATTATTTAGATAAAATAATATATCATCACATTTTCGAGCTATAGCTTTTACTTTGATTCCAAATAATTTATGTTCTTTACTTAATTCTTTATATAGCTCACTCTCAAAATATAAATTATTTGATTCTATTTCTTCCCAAGGATCTAGAAACAAATTTTGATTTGAATTATAATTCCCCATAATAACCTCCAATAACCTTTTTTACTACTAGGATATATTGCGTATAACGTTTCGCACTCAAGACGTGCCGCAGCATTACAGGAACTTAGAAAAGCTACATTGCTCTTATGTTAGTTTTTCTAAGCTCTGGCTCGGGTAGCTGAGGCATGTGCTTTGGATTCTCCGAAGGCTTAGCCCATCACAGCCAAAGCGAACTTGAGTGCTTTGTTAGATGAAGTCCGTAAGCACTACGCCCTAAGCTTTTGCCATTCCAAATCCCCTCTATTGAACAATATAATAAATCAAATGATATTATGATTATCTTAGATTTATGCACAAAGAAATAATCAAATTAACTAATAATCAGCTTTTTAGTATAATTCTTTCATAATAACTCTTCGAGTCCTCCTTCTTTATGCTAAAATCTAACTTTGATATAACTTCATTTTCAAATTCATTACCCATCTTTAGTGGAACTGTTATATCAAACCTTCCTAACAGGTGCTCATCATTCCTGTTCCAATCTAGGTAGAAACGCAAATACCAAGAATTAACTTCCGATGAAACTCCAATGTAAACCCAATCATCTCCTGGCATATTCTCAAATATAGTTCTCGGAGTTTCTATAATGTCAAATAAATCATCGTATCCTATTAATCCTTTCTCAAAATGTAATCCATCATGTTGCCACCAATCATTGTATATATTTAACTTAATATTTGGATCTTTACTTTGAAGAAAAGAAACTATCCTGCATAGCGTGTTTGATAACGATACTGGGTCTATGTCATTTTCCTTTGGACGGTAATTTAGCCCTACGGGAGGAATATAACTACTCATATTATTTCACCCCTTAAAATCTGTATTGAGTTATTAGCGTATATTATAAAGTTTTCAAACGTGAGGCTTTTATTTAAAGATCAATGGATATTTTCATTTTTAAAAACTTTTGGAGAGCACTCACTTTTACAGGATTTCATCTAACGTTCCGCACTCAAGACGTTCCTGAACCGGACCCCAGAGGAATACCCCCTAGCTGCGCTTGCGACGGTGAAGGAATGTGCTTTGGCTGTCTTCTCAAGCCAAAGCGGACTTGAGTGTTTTGTTAGTGGAAATCCCGTAGCTGCAAATATAACTATTTAGACTACCTCTTATAATGCATGAACGAAACAGATACGTATATATTCATCCTCACCTAAATCAGGATTTGTATAGCTATCATATCCTTCATGAGTAAAGATCACGTACCAATTCAATTTCTCATCGTATATATAAATATCCTCAGGTAAATAATTTTCATCACCTATAAGATAGTTCCCCCACTCTGTTTCTACCAATTTACACAATTCTCGTGAATTGGTTTCAATAACCGTATCTTTGGGGTAATTTGTAGCCAGTTTAGAATTATCATAAACTCGATGTTGTGAATAAATGTCCCACATTACGAATACATTTTCTTTGTGTTTTAAGTATTCTATAGCTTGTTCCATAGTTCTTTCTATTTGTTTATAATCTGCTTTTAATGAGTCCCATAAGTATCCATCATAACACATCCCATCTGGATACTCTTTTAACGTGGCTATGTATTTTTTATAATGATCCGCCTCAGTATTTACAAATCTTTTTATAAATTCTTCTCTTAAACTTTCCTTGTTTTCCTTATTAATAATTTTAAAATTCACCGACTCCTAACCCCCCATCTTAGAAAAGGCGTTTCTTTCTATTGGTATATATTAATGGTTTTGTTTCTTCTTCCGCTTGTACTTCAAGTGGATTTCCACTAACGTTTCTTGTTCAAGACGCCGAGAGCCTTAGATAGCTTTTATCTTAGGCTCGCAGGTGTGCTTTGCAGTCTTTTCATGCAAAGCGGACTTAAACATTTTGTTATCTGATGTTATAGGTCTTTACTACTTTTGGGCGTAGAGCTATCCCTCACTTCAAATCAATCAAAGTTCCTTCTATGTTTTGGTATGAAATTTTTTATTTCATAATTTGAATAATTTTCAAGTTGTTCTTTAATATTATTAACTAACCATTCACCTTCAAAAGCAATTGTTGCTTCATGAGATGCATAAATCATCCAATCCTTATTAAAATCAAACCAAAAACATTCAGACATATGAGGCAATATAACCCCATCCTCATCTTTCTCCAAAAAATATTCCTCATCAGTAAACCCCTCTATTATTCTTCCATTATCAAACTCCGGCAATTGAATTGCAGTGTGAACATTGTGCTGAACAAAAATACCTCTAATTTTTTCAAGATTCTCCTCTATAGCTATGAAATCACTACCAAACGCTATAACTGGAATATGCGGGTAAACTGGAAATAGAGGATACCAGTATGGGTGCCACTTTTCGGCTGTCAGAATTAATTTTTGATTTAATTGCATTCTTATGTTTTCTGTATCTTCACTTGATAAATTTCGTACAATCATACTTCCTCCAAAACATATCCAATAAGATTAATGTTAGTTTAAGTTTTAAAATAATAGCAAGTTCAGCGTAGTTGATTAATTATTATGTTAATTCAAAACATAAATTTGTAAATGCGGAGATATAACTATTATGACCTATAATTTCAGATAACGTCTCTTGTTCAAGACGTTCCTGAACCGGATCACAGGGGAATACCCCCTGGCATGCTCGCACCGGTGATGGAATGTGCTTTGCATTCTTTTCATGCAAAGCGGACTTGAACATTTTGTTAGGCGACGTGTTATACCCAACTATACATACTCTCTGGAATTTTCTTACAGTTAACGTATTCTAACCATTCACTCCGATTAAATCTGCAATTACCACATAAAACCTCTAGTTTCTGTATGTTTTCAGGTAAAATCCTATTTACTGCATCCCATAAAATATCTATATTACTATCATATTTCTGTATACTCAATGAGAGGTCTCCTTTTTTGAACCCTATATTGGAAAAAAATACACCAAATTGTGTAGATGGTATCTTATAAGTTTCCTGCAAAAACCATCCGGAATAATCTGGGTACGGTACTATCTCTATCAACTTTGCTTCACTTCCACCATGTCGCCATGAAACATCAAGTCCTAATTGGTCCAACCAGTGAATCCATTGGGATGGTTTTGGAATTTGACCTTCTTTAATATTAAAATATACAAAGCTTTCACTAACCCAGGGTTTGCGTATTGATTTCTTTAAAAATGGTCCTTCAACAGTAATAACGTCACATACAAGTTTTACCGACCCTGGAACATCAACTTCAAAACCTATTCCATCGCATTCATCAATTGTTTCTATTCCAGAAATACAATTATCCGGATTATAAATAGTTTTATTAATGAAAGTCCATAGTTTAATCTTGCTAGCTTTGATTATATATTCCTTAAGAGTAATAGGAGTTGCTCCATTGAGGGTCCCGTCGATTTGATAACCAATCCGTATTTCCACTGAGCTTATATTGCTATGTTCATTTTCGTGTGTTGTAATTTCAGCGATATATCCATCTTCAAACCAGTAATTATCATCAAGCCATTCTTCAAAATCACGTCTTTGTTCAAACACAATCATTATATTTTCTCCTTTAACTAATGTCGCTTAACGTTCCTGATTCCAGCACCTTCCTAGGCTTATATATCTCTTATCTTAGCCTGGGAAGGTGGCTTTGTCCGTCTTTTCAGGACAAAGGGAACTGGAATGTTTTGTTACGCGACGGACTGGATTAGTCTAGTACCTACAGGTTGATTAACGCCTAGATTTAATTTATTTAAAACATCAATAATGTGACCTTGTTTAGATACATAAATTCGTAAGTCCTCGTACATACTATTTTGTTATATTTCTTTTGAACCTATCGAATACTTTTCACTTCTTATTGTTGATTATCAGTATTATTTTCATCTTCCATTGTTTTTTCGGTATCGAAAAGCTCCCCAAACCTATTCTGAAAATCTTTTGATGATATAGACCTATAATAAATGATGGCATATATTAATGCTGATAAAAGCCATATTGCCAATATTATTTTTGAGATTATAATCGCTACCCATGAAACTGTAACAAATAATGCAATTAAACCTAACACATCCAGTAAATAAATCATGATCAATTTATAATTGATACCTGATTTCTCAACCGGTCTCAAGACTTTATAAATCATTAAAGTTTTAGTTCCAATTAAAACTATTGCCGCGATGATTTCTATTAAGGTTATTTGAGTTGTAGCATTTTTGCCTATAAAAAATAATGTAAACAACGCACTAAGTATTGAACATGAAAAAATGGATATACTTGAAACCAAATTCATAAAAAAACTTGGTACAATAAAAATTTTCCCTATGCTAATATTTTTAGGTTCCATATATTTCTCCCTTTCTCTATAATTTCTCTTGTAAACCAATTAATAATTCTTCTATGTTCAGGATTACTTTCTGTTCTGTAGTAAATTGTATGTCGCCTAACGTTTCTTATTGCCGACGTTTCAAAACCTTAGATAGCTCATCTTAGGTTTTGAAATGTGCCTTGGCGTTGATTTTTCACTATCCTATATATACATTACAATCCACAATCTTACATAATACTATAAAAAAAGCGTCCCCAAGCCAAGGCAGACGGCAATATTTTGTTAGGTGATGCTCCACGGCTTTATGTGCCTATTTATGTTGTTTTTTCTTGATTCCAGCATTATTTAATTTTTCCTCGAACCAAAGCAAATCCTCTTCTTTACTAAACGCCTCTGTTGGTATTGGAATAAATTTTCCAAGATTACTGAATAATAAATAATACTCCTTTTCCATAACTATATAAGAAAATGCTTCCCATTTTGTTTTTGATTCACTTAAACCACCTATAAGCTGAATACCTTCATCTGATAACATAATCAAAAGATTATCATAATATTTAGCTCCCTTTTTAAGTTTTGACAAAACTCCATGATAGTAAAAATAAAATATAAATAGTAAATACATCGCACAAAATATAATTATGATTGCAGCTAATACAATAAACTCTGAAAAAAAGTAAATTAATAAAGCAATAGAAATTAGGATACTATTTACTACGATATCTCTAGTATGCTTTCTAAAAAAGTAATTTTTCCAATACTCTATTATATTTTCAGTTGAAATTTTAGCTTCTATCTTCTTTTCAATAGACAATGCTTTCCCCCCTATGATAATCTGTGTTGCTTTACAGTAATCAGTATTTAACTTTCATCTAAAAAAACTAATTAGATCAACTCCGTATGGAATTTCACCTAACGTTTCTAATTCCCGACACCGAGAAGCTTAGAAAGCTCTTTTCTTAGCTTCGCAGGTGTAGCTTGGCTGTCTTTTCAAGCCAAGCTACACGGGAATTTTTTGTTATATGATGTTTTAAATCTTTTATTATCTTCGTGCGTAGATATTTCCCTACTAATGAACTCCTTTTCTAGTAGTTAATAAAATAAAAAGTATGTGGAGCTATATTATATTCTTTTCAAAACAAACTGCTTCAGTATTATTTGCATATTTACCATAGTTAGAAATAGGATGGTAGCCTCTCTTTTCATAGAATGATACTGCTCGTTTATTTATTAATCGGGTTTCAAGCCATAGAGTAGAATAGCCCATTTTTTTTGCTTCTATTTCTAAGTAATGTAAAATTGCAGTTCCTACACCAATTGCTTTGGTTTTAGCAAACATTCTTTTAATTTCAGCAATATCTTCATTAATAGGGCGTATAGCTCCGCAGCCAATAACTTCTTCATTTTCATCATATGCTACTACAAACAAGGAACGATGTACATAAACATCTTCTAGATTAAATGAATTTCTTCCAGTGCTACCTGTTATAGATTCTAAACTCTGAGATAATTCATCCATCAAAAGAAGCGCATCAGGTGAATTGGGATGTGTTGCAATTATTTTCATATCTTTATCCTCCATTCTCACATAGTAACTATATAAAGAGGTGTTAATTTGTCACAATTTCACAATTGTACCCATCCTTATGTTATTTTTAAAAAATGTTATACGTTAACATAAACTTTATTAGATTTAAAATGTCATATAACGTCTAGTGTTTGCGACGTGCCCTATCCTTAGATAGCTCTTAGCTTAGGATAGGGCATGTCTGCAAACATATTGTTATATGTAGCTTTTGTTGCCACACTTTCAACTTAACCTATATAAATAGCTCTGATTTTACTTAATACTATTTCAAACTGCGTTAGTTCATTAAGACAAATTGGAATTTATATTACTCAACTATTTATCATTTATCAGTATTTTCAGGGCCGAACTTCCACACATGAGAAACCCCTGTATTAATCTTATATGTATCATAGAATATGCATTTATATTCATCTAAATTAACAAAATCTGTCATGACTTTTTCTAATTTATCTAAAGTTGATATATTATCACAATGAGCACTAACCCCACTAAATTCCACTTCTCCTTCAAAAGAAAATGGAATATCTTCTCCATATTCATCATCCCAATACACATTTGCAGTTCCTTTCCATCGAACTAGAAACTTATTTCCACTTCTCTCTTTAAATTCAATTGTTCCACTGGTTACATTTTCATGTTCAAAAACATACAATATTCCCGCTTCCTCACCGTTTGCATTATATTGAGAATCCCATTTTAAAGATAGTCCTTCTATATCTTTCCATGACCTTACATCAAGCCTAAAACCATTATTATGATACAAACGAGGGGAAACAGATTCATAATAAATTTCTTCATCATCTTCTAAGTCCTCCAATTCTCCAACATCTGATGCTGTTATAAAATCCCCTTCATTCATATCTATTTCTATAAACCAGTGAAATTCTGGCAGCCCAGTACTCTGCATTCTTTTACTCATGGCAGAATCCATAAAACTCCCACCAAATGTGGCTCTCGCCACATCAAACTTTAATTTCCCCAAATTAAACATACTTTACCTCCACAGATTACTATTTGATAGCAAATTAATAAATAATCTTATTTAAAGGTTATATACCTTGTAATAAATAACTCCAACCGAAAAACTTTATCTTTTTATTTTCTAACAAAGTTACATATAACGAATCGCATTCCCGACGTCCCCCAGCCTTACAGGAATTGTTCAAATCTTTAGATAGCTCTTATCTTTGATTTGAACAACTCCGCCTAGGTTAGGCTGGGTGATGTGCACAGCGAACGGGAATGCATTGTTATCTGCAGTTCGTTGTCACCTTACATCTATTACGACGGCTTACTCTTATTACTCTTTTATGTTTACGCTGAACTCAGAGTTGCCCTCTTTATCAACCAATACTACTTCGTTGTTAGAAATCCATTTTAAATCACCAAAATATCTTCCAAACATCCACTCATCAGGCTTCTCTCTTACAACCGTTTCTTCCTTAATAATATTATTATTCTTATCCATTATAACAATGCTAATATCAAACGAATGTATACCATGCTCACAAGACACTTTCGCGATATATTTCCTAGATGGATTATTTTTTTGTTTCTTCCATGCCCATTTATTAACATAGTTTTCAGAAACGATTCTATTATAGGCTTCATCAAATATTTCTTTATCCCATCCTTCTTTTTCTATAAGCTGTGAAATTGCAACTTTTATCAACTCAAGAGTTTTTTTCTTCTTACCAAGATTGTCAAGTTTAAAAAACTCATCAACGTTAAAAGCTACTTGAACAGAATATATCCCAAAAAGAGCATTAGGTTCCCTAACGATATTGGGTACACACTCAATATTTATCTTTGAGCACTTATCATTCTTATAACCTTTTAAACACCGAACATAAAAGGAAGCAATACTTCTTGTCTGTAGTCTGAATTCGAAATCTCTATGATGATAATTTTTATCGTAATCCTCTACTGTGATTTTATTCTGTTCTTCTTCAGTTTTTCCAACAAGCAAAGCTTCAATTTCTTTACTAGGTGTATAACACACATAAAATCTAATTTCCCTTAAAGTAGGCATCTTAATTTATCCTTTCCAAAATACAATGTATAGGCATTTTCTCAACACAACAAATTTCAGATAACGTTTCTTGTTGCCGACATTCCAAAACCTTAGATAGCTCTTATCTTAGGTTTTGGAATGTGCCTTGGCGATAATCAACAACTATCCTATGTATTGATTATAATCCATAATATTACATAATACTATAAAAAAAGCGTCCCCCAGCCAAGGCGGACGGCAACATTTTGTTAGAGGAAGTGGTATATTTTCACTATACTTTATTCGATACTAGAACCATTCCGGCTTTTTAGAATAAATCTTTAGCCCAATTTGGGAGAACAACACTTTTCCATTTTAATTCACCATTAACTATATAAGCTATTTGCTCAAACTTGTTAGTATTGTCATAGATATTTAGTTCATCACAAACATCTATTATAGATTTGAGATTCTGCAAAGAGTCATGATATCTTTTTTCAATTGTATCCTCTGGAATACCATGTCCACCTTTAGATACTCTAATTTTAACTCTTTCCTTAGCTATATCTGGACTTTCTACGCCTATGTAGTTCATAACTACATAGTACCCTTTAGATTTTGCGGTAATCATATTCTTAATAATAGTTTTCCCTGATAGTGTTGTTTCTTGATTAAATGAAATTCCATTACTAATGTAATAGTTCAATAACTTGACAGCTTCTCTTGCAGTCTTTATCTGAAGATTATTGTCCTGCCATGAACCTATCCTTTCTACCATTTCATCTGTATTAATTCGTTTCTCTAGCTTATTTTCTTCATAATATATAGATTTATATATAGAAGTTTTACCTGCTCCATTAACTCCTGCAAATATAGTATAAGTATGCATTATTGCTTACCCACTATTTTTTCTTGCTCTCTTTGCAATACT
>JAUZPI010000124.1 GCA_030706015.1 Bacillota bacterium | reverse complement strand
TTAGCACCCATTCTTCTTAATCTTATCTTTACTGCCATTAATAATCACCTCCTTCTAGTAATAAGGTTATATTTAAAATGGTAACTTTCCAAATAGACCTTTCTTATTGAATCCTTTTGGCATTCCCATTCCTTTAAACTGCTTCATTGTTTTCTTCATCATTTCAAACTGTTTTAATAATTTATTAAGGTCTTGAACACTAGTACCTGAGCCATTAGCAATTCTCTTCTTTCTTGAAGGAGAAGAACTAACTAATGATGGGGTTTTTCTTTCCTTAGATGTCATTGACTGAATCATTGCTTCAATCTTTTTCATTTCACCTTCGCCCTTGCTAAGATCAACGCCTTGAAGCTGTTGAGAATTAAAGCCTGGTATCATTTCCATTATCTTATTTAATGGACCAAGTTTTTTCACTTGAGACATAGCTGTTAAAAAATCATCCAGAGAAAATTCTTGATTCATCATTCTATTGGTAAGTTCTTTAGCCTCTTTTTCATCTATAGCAGCCTGAGCTTTTTCTATTAGGCTCAAAACATCGCCCATACCAAGAATTCTCGATGCCATTCTGTCAGGATAAAACACCTCAAAATCGCTCATTTTTTCGCCTACACCTACATATTTTATAGGCTTACCTGTCATAGATCTTATAGAAAGTGCAGCTCCGCCTCTAGTATCACCATCAAGTTTTGTTAAAACTACCCCGGTAATATCTAGATTATTATTGAAGGTTTCTGCAACATTCACAGCATCTTGACCAGTCATAGAATCTACTACTAATAGAATTTCATTAGGATTTACGTTCTTCTTTATGTCCCTTAATTCTTCCATAAGCGCTTCATCAATATGAAGTCTACCTGCTGTATCTATAATAACTACGTTGCATCCAATATTTTTTGCATGTTCTATTGAGGCTTTAGAAATATCTACAGGGCTAACTTTATCACCCATTGAAAATACTGGAATATCGATTTGTTTTGCAATAACCTCAAGCTGTTTTATAGCAGCTGGTCTATATATATCACAAGCCACTAATAGTGGTTTCTTATTTTTCTTTCGAAGTTGAAGAGCAAGCTTTCCAGCCATAGTTGTTTTTCCAGCACCCTGCAAACCTGCAAGCATGATTACTGTCAAACCACTGTCTGAGAAATTTAACTTACTTTCTGATGTACCCATTAGAGCAGTAAGCTCATCATTAACTATTTTAATAACCTGTTGACCAGGTGTTAAACTTTCAAAAACTTCATTTCCTAAGCATTTATCCCCCACATTTTTAATGAAATCTTTAACTACTTTATAATTAACATCTGCTTCTAAAAGAGCCAATTTTACCTCTCTCATAGCATCTTTTATATCTTTTTCAGAAAGCTTTCCTTTACCTTTTAATTTTTTTATTGTGTCCTGTAATTTGGCAGATAAACCCTCAAAAGCCATAATAAACCTCCTCGCACACAATTCAAATTGTATTTATATTCATGAATCAAAGCTCTAACACTAGCCTCTTTATTTCCTCGACAAAACTTAAGCACTCATTATCTACTTTGGCTTTAAGCAATTCAATATTATTTAATATAATCTCTTTATATGATTCTGACTGACTGTTCTTTTCCATAAGTCTCAACTTATTTTCATATTCTATAAGCTGTTTCTGGCATCTCTTAATCAAATCAAAAATAGCCTGTCTGCTAGTATTTGTATGTTCTGATATTTCAGCCAAAGACAAATCATCATTGAAATATAAATCCATAATACTTCTCTGTTTATCGGTGAGGAGATCACCATATAAATCTAACAAAATTGATATTTGAACTCTCTCTTCCATACAAATCACCAACTCACAAAAATTATAATAACAGGAATACTTAAAGGTGTCAAGTATTTTTACTTAACACCTTTAAGTTATTTTCGTTTAATTAAAATAGTGCCTCTACAAATTCAACAGGATTAAATTCCTGAAGGTCTTCTACTGCTTCTCCTACACCTATTAATTTTACTGGTATATTTAATTCATGCTTTATTGAAATTATAATTCCGCCTTTTGCAGTTCCATCTAGTTTAGTAAGTATTAAGCCATCAACATGACAAACTTCCATAAATTGCTTTGCCTGCACTACAGCATTTTGCCCCGTAGTTGCATCTAGTACTAGATATGTTTCTTTGCTGCTTTCTTGAAAGTCTCTATCAAGTATTCTGTTTATTTTACCGAGCTCATCCATTAAGTTCTTCTTGTTATGAAGTCTTCCAGCTGTATCACAAATTAAAACATCAGCTTTTCTTGCCTTTGCTGCTTGAATTGCGTCATATACTACCGCTGCCGGATCTGATCCTTCTTGATGCTTAACTATATCAACTCCAGCCCTTTTACTCCAAACTTCTAATTGATCAATTGCAGCCGCTCTAAAGGTATCTGCTGCTGCCAATATAACTTTGAACTTTTCACTTCTTAATCTAGCTGAAATTTTTCCTATAGAAGTTGTTTTACCTACACCATTAACTCCAACAACAAGTAAAGTCTTTGGAGTAGCCGCTGGTATTATACTGCTTTTTTCTTCTCCAAGGATTTCAATTATAACTCTCTTCAAACAGTCAGTAACTAAAGCTGGATCTTTTATTTTTTCTTCTTTTATCTTTTCTTTTAGCTTATCGATTATATAAAGAGATGTATTTACTCCAATATCTGCGGTTATCAAAATTTCCTCCAGCTCCTCATACATTTCTTCGTCGATTGCAACAATTCCAGTAAGCAGGGTACTAACCTTATATGTAAAATTATCTCTAGTTTTAGTTAACCCCTGTTTTAGTTTATCAAAAATACCTCCAAACATCTTTTTCCTCCTCTATTTTCAATATTCATAAATATTTATTCTGAAAATTCAAGTTTCCTTGTTAAATCCACTGAAACAACCTTAGAAACACCTTTTTCCTCCATAGTTACTCCATATAAAACATCTGAAGCTTCCATAGTGCCTTTTCTATGCGTTATTACTATAAATTGACTGCTTCCGGAGAACTTATTTAGAAATTCAGCATACCTTGCAACATTTGCATCGTCTAGGGCCGCTTCAATTTCATCTAATATACAGAATGGAGTTGGCTTCATTTTTAAAATAGCAAAAAGTAAAGCAATTGCAGATAAACCCTTTTCTCCACCAGACATTAGATTTATATTTTGAAGTTTCTTGCCGGGTGGTTGTACATTTATTTCAATATTTGCTGTCAATTCATCTTCTCCAGCAAGAATAAGATCTGCACTTCCTCCTTTAAACAATTCAATAAAGGTTTCATTGAAGTTTTCTCTAAGCTTTTTAAAATTCTCCACAAATACTATCTTCATCTTTTGTGTCATTTCTTCAATAACATTTAGCAATTCATTTTTTCCTCTAATTAAATCCTCTCGCTGAGAATTCATAAAATTGTATTTTTCATTTACTGTTTTATATTCTTCAATAGCAGATACATTAACCATACCAAGTCTTGAAATCTGTGTTTTCAATTCATCTACTTCTTTTTTATATTTATTCATATCTGCAATCTCAACCTTATACCTTAATGCTTCAGCATAAGTTAATTGTAATTCTTCATTCAATTTTAAATAGAATGCATCATTTTCTGTTTCCAATCTTGTTAAAGAAAGCTGTAATTTATGTCTGTCTTCTTCATGATTTGATAAAACATCCCCTATTTGCTCTAATTGAGATGTCTTACGCTTTATGTTTTCTTTTAATTTTGCCCTAACCATTTCGCTTTCTTTAAAAGCTATATCTTGCTCTTTCATCTTTTCGTCAATTAGCTGCATTTCCTGTTCATTATTCTTTATATGAATCTTACTGTTTTCTCTTTCACCAATGGAATTTTTTACTTCCCTTTCTAGTAATTCAACTTTAGATAAAAGCTCCTTTAATTCATTTTCATTTCTCTCTAGTTCTTTATTTTTTGCTGTAATAATTTCATCTAAACTAGCTTTCTTTATTCTTAATTCTGTTATTTTTTCCTTAGTATCTGACATACTTTCACTGTTTATTCTTAGTTTATTTTCAATTTCAATAATTGTAGCGCTATTTTTTTTCTCGTTTTCTTCAAGAAGCTTTATTTTGGTCTGCATATCTTCTAGAAAATTTTTAGCCTTCTCTAAATTCTCAACTGCTACGCTTATCTCATTTTGTGTAACACTGTAACTTCTCCTTAATTTTTCACTTTCGTTCTCGACTGCGCTAATTCTACCCTGAATCTTAGTTATCTCTATATTTTTGAAATGTATATCATCCTTTAAATTTAAGCAATCATCATCTAGTTGTTTAATAATTAATTTATTGCTTTCTATTTTTTTTGAAAGCTCCTCAATTTCTCTGTGAGTGTTAGCTATTTTTTCAGTAAGTTCAGTTATTTCTCTTTTTCTGCTTATAACATTTGAGCCTTTATTATAAATACTTCCTCCAGTTAAAGAACCTCCAGGGTTAACAACCTCACCAGATAATGTAACAATTCTAAAACCATAATTGCTCTTTTTAGCAATGTTCAAAGCATTATCCATATTATCTACAATAACAGTTCTGCCTAACGTGTACTCTATTGCCGGCATGAATTTTTTATCATATTGAATCAACTCACTGGCAACACCCATATAACCTTTTAAAGCTTTAATACTTTCGACAACTGTTAGTTTATTACTTTTTATTATGTTTAGAGGTAAAAAGGTAGCCCTTCCCAAGGACTTTTCTTTAAGATAGTTTATTAAACTCTTACTTATTTCTTCATCCTCAGTAATAAGATTTGAAATAGCTCCACCTAAAGCTATCTCAATAGCAGTTTCGTAATCTTGATTAACCGTAATAACTTCGCCTAAAACATAACAATTATTTTTTGCCTTTGGTATGTACCCTTTATCTATATGCTGCATTAGACTCTTAACAGACTTGTTGTACCCTTCATATTGCTTTTCAAAATTAATGAGCATGTTTTTGTTGGCATCTAATTTATTGTATCCAG
Source organism: Bacillota bacterium (assembly GCA_030706015.1). GTDB lineage: Bacteria > Bacillota > Clostridia > Clostridiales > Clostridiaceae > JAUZPI01. The sequence goes on along the minus strand of JAUZPI010000124.1, from coordinate 5,668 downwards.
CATTTAATTCTTTAATTTCTTTCTCATCGCTTGCTAATTGTCTGCTTAATGAAGAGATTTTTCTTCTATTTTCTTTTATAACATCATTATTTGATTGTATTTCCTCATTAATTTTGATTATTTCCTCTTCAAGCATTGCTTTAGTACTCATATTAATTTTAATGGTATTTATATATCCTTCACATGCTACCTTAGACTGAGTAATCTTACTTTCAAGCTGCTCTATACTGCTTATTTTTAAATTCGCATTGTTTTTTTCATTAGAGATATTACTCAACATTTCTATTTCATCATCTTTGAGCTTTCTCAGTAGGCTATCTTCTTCGCTTAAGCTCCTATTCATGTCATTCAGCTTTTGTTCTAACTGTTTTAACTCATTCTCTAACGAAGTTGATTCACCTTGATGTATACTTAAATCTTCTTCATTTTTATCTTTTTCTAATTTAACATCTGAAATTTTTGATTTCAACTCATTTAACTCATTATTTGACTTATCAATAAAATTTATGAGATTTTGAACTCTTTCTCTTAATATATTTATCTTATTGTTAATATTGTTGTATTTTTCCCTATTTTCATAGTAAGATCTTTTCTGTTCCTCTGTTTGTAATTCAAAATCCTCCAATTCCTTATTTACGGAATCCAACTGAATTTTGGAATTGGTCTTATCTAGTAAAAAATTATTTATTTTGCTGTCAATATCTTTTAAATTACTCTTTAATTCTTCTACCTTGGCACAAGTTTTTTCGATAGAACTGATAATGATATTAACCTCTCTTATTTTTAGTTTTTCTGAAAGGTCTATAAAGATCTTTGCTTTTTCACTTTCTTGTCTAAGCGGTTCTAGTCTTTCCTCGTAAGTACTTATTATATCGTTAATTCTTATTAGGTTCTGCTCCGCAGACTCAAGTTTTTTTTCTGCTTCTTCTTTTCTAGTCTTAAATTTTGTTATTCCAGCAGCCTCTTCAAGTAAACTTCTTCTTTCTTCAGGCTTACCACTTAAAACAGCTTCTATTTTACCTTGTCCAATTATTGAATAACCTTCTTTGCCGATACCCGTATCCATAAATAACTCTTGTATATCTTTCAACCTGCATTGGGTTCCATTTATGTAATATTCACTATCACCTGAGCGATAAAGCCTTCTTGAGATAGTTACATCTGTATAATCTATCGCTAAGTCTCCATCACTATTATCTAGTGTTAAGGCTACCTGAGCTAATCCTACAGGTTTTCTGAATTGAGTTCCGGCAAAAATGACGTCTTCCATTTTGCCTCCTCTAAGACTTTTAACACTTTGTTCACCAAGCACCCATCTTACAGCATCAGAGATATTGCTTTTTCCACTACCATTTGGGCCTACTACCGCAGTTATTCCTTTTTTAAACTCTAAATCTACTTTATCTGCAAATGACTTAAATCCTCTTATCTCTAAAGACTTTAAGAACATAGACACACTCTCCTGTTTATCTAACTATAAAATTTGAAATCAACGATAAAATGAAAATCAATGATGCTAAAATTACAAGCACCTTAAACATTGTCTCACGTGTTCTTCTTCTCATCTCTCTCACCTTTAAACTATATATTTTAAGCTGAATCTAAACAGCTGTAACCTTTAACGTTACTATCTTAGTTTATAGTAAATTTACTAAAATATCAATTAAATGCATACACAAATATACAAAATTAAAAACCGTGTAAAACACGGTTTTGTAATTATCTAGCCTCTACTATAAACCTTATAGCGGTTTTTTCTTCACCATCTATGGTGATTTCAGAAAATGCAGGAACTGCAACAAGATCAATTCCATTTGGTGCCACATAACCTCTTGTAATTGCCAAGGCTTTTACAGCTTGGTTAACCGCTCCTGCTCCAATAGCTTGAATTTCAACATCATTATTTTCTCTAAGTACAGCTGCTAAAGCTCCAGCTACAGATTTAGGCTTTGATTTTCCTGATACTTTTAATACTTCCATAAAACAATCCCCTCCAACAAAGTATATTAAAACTAGCTTTCTATATTTATATTCGGGATTTACTTTTTATTTCCTTCTCCGTAGTTTGATTTTATATATTCATTTACCGACAAGGTTCTTTCATTATCTTCTGTTACTAGTTTCAAAACACCTCTATCAAGTGATGGATTTTGTTCGACTTTGATATTAACACCGTTACATTGACGTATCATGTCGTTAAAAAAAACTTTTTTATTCGCATACAGTTTAGATAAATCCTTGTTATTTATTTGAATTAGTAAGTTCCTCTTGTACCCCTCAGGTATATTATTTAAAATTGCTTCACATATAATGCTGCCCTCAACTAGTTCTCTAAAAGCTGGATGAAAAGGTCCATCAACCAATTCTCCACCAACATTAATTTCTTCTGTGGGCTGAAGTCCAATTCTAATTACATTTATATCGTGGGCAATAAGCATTCCATAAATAATCTTGCTTATGTAAATTGCTTCCTCTAATGTATAAGGTTTATAAGTTCCTTTTAAATACATATCTTCCATTGGAGTATTTTTAATAACTAAAGATGGATAAATCCTGCATATGTGCGGCTTCAATTCAATTATTTTCTTTACAGTCAAAATATCTTTGTCAAAATTATCTCCTGGAAGACCTAGCATTATTTGATGCCCCATAGCGAATCCGTATTTTAGAATCAGCTCAGAAGCATATTTAACATCTTCATAGCTGTGACCTCTGCCTGACTTTTTTAATACCTCTTCATCCAGTGATTGTATTCCTAATTCAATAATATCCACTGAGAATCTTTTTAGATTATCCAAGATAGTATTATTTATATAGTCAGGTCTTGTAGATAGCCTAATAAAATTTATTAGACCGTTATCTTTATATTCCTTCGCTACCTCTAATAGCTCATTTTGCTTTTCAATTCTTATTGCTGTAAAAGTGCCTCCAAAGAAAGAAATTTCAATGGTAGAATCTTTTGAATTAATGGTAGTTAAATATTGTTCAACTATTTCCCTTACATAACTGCTGTCTACTTTATTACTATTTCCAGTAATAGTAGTTTGATTGCAAAATACGCAATTATGAGGACATCCTTCATGAGGAACAAATATTGGAATAATATAATGTGATTTACTCATTAGAACATTCCTTTCAGTATCTAAAATTAATTTATTATAATGTTTGCTATGTAGAATTACTGTTGCACCTTTGAAACAACATTCATATGTTGCAGTGCTTTTGCTGCAGCATTTTGTTCTGCTTCTTTCTTACTGTAACCTTCCCCATATCCCTCTGTTTTTCCTTGAACATCTACTTCAACATAAAACTTTCTTCTATGAGGAGGACCTTCGTACTTAACCAAGTTATATCTAATTGATACGTCGCCTTTCTGCTGCATAATTTCCTGAAGCTTAGTTTTGTAATCTAATATAATTTCATCCTTAGCAGCCTTTGCTACAATATCCCTAAAATTATCTAAAACAAATTTTCTGGCATATTCCAAACCTTTATCTAGATATACAGCAGCAATTACAGCCTCAACACAATCGGCTAGTATGGAAATTCTAGTTCTGCCTCCAGTTAACTCTTCTCCTTTGCTCATACTAATAAATTTACCAAGCTCCCACTGCTTAGCTATTTCATGTAATGAGCTTTCACATACTATTAATGCTCTTGTTTTGGTTAGTTCTCCTTCTGACTTTTCTGTATAATTTTTAAATAAGTATTCAGAAATTATTAGTTGCAACACAGAGTCTCCCAAGAATTCCAATCTTTCATTATAATCAACATTCTTATTCTGATTGGCAAAAGAACTATGAGTAAGCGCTGTTTCTATTAAACTTTTATTATCAAAACTCACATTCAAACTTTCCTCTAATTGATAAATACTTAGCTTTTTTTCCATATTAAAACCCCTTGTAAAGTCTATTCTTCAATATGCCTTTAGATATACATATTCAAGAATAAGCTTTTATTATTAAATAAATTTAAAGCCCCGTAAAAACGGGACTTTAATTATTCTTCAGTATGAGCTTTTATGTATTCTACTACAGTACCTACAGTAGTTACTTTCTCTGCATCTTCATCTGGAATTTCTATATCAAACTCCTCTTCTAATGCCATTATTAATTCCACTATATCAAGTGAATCAGCTCCTAAATCATCAACGAAAGATGAATCCATTTTGATTTCCTCTGAATCTACTCCAAGTTGTTCAGCGATAATACTTTTTACTTTTTCAAAAACCATAATTTCACCTCCTAATAATCCATGCAAGTAATTTACGCATAGATGTTACATATAGATAATATTACATATAACCCATATCGTCAATATTTATAAGCTAAATTTAATCCCATATTTATGTATTAAATAGAATTAAGCACTACTTTTTGTAGATAATGCTCCATTATATTCCATTGAAATACTTATTTAATGTTCATAAATATTACTGGATAGTAACACTTTTCTCTAATTCATTTTGTATTTTTTCAATTACATTATTATCATAACATATTTTTGCTTGTTTTATGGCGTGTTTGAAGGCATTTGAATCAGAACTTCCATGTGCTTTTATACAAATCCCTTTTGTACCAAGAAAGGCCGAACCACCGTATTCAGTGTAGTCAAATTTCTTCTTAAATTTTTTAAATACACCACTTAAAAGTAATCCTCCTATTTTACTCTTTAAAGATGACATTATTTCTTCCTTTAGCATTTTTAAAATATTTGACGCGACTCCCTCATAGGTTTTAAGTATTGTATTCCCCACAAATCCGTCACAGACTACAATATTAACATCTCCACTAGAAACATCTCTAGGCTCTACATTTCCTACGAAATTTATATCAGTTTCCTTTAAAAGCTTATAGGCACTTTTAGTAAGCTCATTACCCTTTTCTTCTTCACTTCCTATATTAGCAAGACCAACGGATGGCTTATTTATATTTAGGACACTTTCAAAATATACCTTGCCCATTAACGCAAACTGTACAAGGTATTGAGGTTTACAGTCTACATTGGCGCCTGCATCTACGATCATAAATGCAGCATTTTTTCCAGGCATTAATGGTGCAAGAGCAACCCTATCAATACCTTTTATTCTACCTATAATTAAGGACGCTCCAGCCATTAACGCACCTGTGCTGCCTGCAGAAACTACAGCAGCAGCCTCACCATTCTTTACCAACTGCAATGCTTTATATAAACTCGATTCCTTTTTCCTCTTCAGCGCTAAAACTGGAGATTCATTTGTTGTTATTACCTCCTTTGCATCTAGAACGCGTATTCTTTTTTTATCAAAATTATATTTATTTATTTCCTCGGTTATTTTCTCCTCCGGCCCAGTGATAATAATTTCTATGTCTTTATATTCATTTATTGCCATCACACATCCGCTTACAACTTCTCCTGGTGCATTATCTCCACCCATACCGTCCACTGCTATTATCATACCCAAACCTCATTTCTATACAATATGTATTGATTTCATTATAACATATTAATAAATCAACATTAAGTTAATTACATTATATTTCCTATAAAAAATAAAAGAAAGTCTTTCGACTTTCTTTCAATTATTTTTCAACTGCAACGACTTCTTTATCCCTATAAAAGCCACAGTTTTTGCATACTCTATGAGCAAGCTTCATTTCATGGCAGTTTGGACATTCAACTATTCCTG
>JAUZPI010000123.1 GCA_030706015.1 Bacillota bacterium | reverse complement strand
TGGTTATATCCTCAATTAAAATAGTCTAGCTATAGGTGAAAAAACTAATCCACAGCGTCTTATGTTATTATAGTAAATTATCTTTAAGATAAGAAAGGAAAAGTATAATGAATTTACTATGAGTTCATTATACAAGGTGAAATGATGGAAAACGTTTATATGCCATTTAAATCTAGAATATTGGAAATTACCCCACATACAGATATTGAATATAATTTTAGAATGGAATATCAAGGTGAATGCAATCCAGGACAATTTTTTGAGGTTTCTATTCCTAAGTATGGTGAAGCACCTATATCTATTTGCGGTATAGGAGAGAATTATGTTGATCTTACACTTAGAAGAGTTGGAGTAGTAACTGATGCTATATTTGATTTGGCTATAGGAGATACTTTATTTTTAAGAGGACCCTATGGTAATGGGTTTGACATAAATAGTTTTTTAAAGAAAGAGATAATTGTGGCAGCAGGGGGGAGTGGGCTTGCTCCTGTTAAAGGAATTATAGATTATTTTTCAGAAAATCCTAAGCATGCAAAAAGCTGTAGGCTGATGGTTGGTTTTAGATCTCCAAAGGATATCCTATTTAGAACGAGTTTAGAAAAGTGGAAAGAAAATGTGGATGTTTTGGTAACGGTAGACAGTGCACCCGAAGATTATGACGGTAAAGTTGGATTAATAACCAAGTATATACCAGACTTGCAGATTGATAATGAACAAAACGCACAGGTTGTAGTGGTTGGACCGCCTATGATGATGAAATTTACAGTAGCTGAATTTATTAAAAGAGGGATTAAAGAAGAAAATATATGGGTTTCTTATGAAAGAAAAATGTGCTGTGGCGTTGGAAAATGCGGTCACTGTAAAATGAATGATACTTATATTTGTTTGGATGGTCCTGTATTTAGATATACAGAAGCTGAAAAATTGTTTGATTAAGGGGGTGGAAATATGGATGTAAATACTAGATTATTAATGAAAAATGCCTTCAGGGTAACAAAAGAAAGAGGCAAGACTGCCGTAAGAATTAGAGTACCTGGCGGTGAATTACCGGTTAAGTATTTTCAGATAATGCAGGAGGTTGCAGAAAAATACGGTAATGGGTCAGTTCATATTACTACTAGGCAGGGCTTTGAGATTCCTGGAATTGATATTAATAAAATTCCTGAGGTTAATAAATTAATTCAGCCAGTAATCGAAGGCTTGGATATTAATCAAGCACAAAGAGGTGAAGGTTATCCAGCAGCGGGCACTAGAAATGTGGCTGCCTGCATAGGTAATAAGGTGTGTCCGTTTGCTAATTATGATACCACTGCCTTAGCCGCAAGAATCGAAAAAGCTATATACCCAAATGATTACCATGTAAAAGTGGCCTGCACAGGCTGTCCGAATGATTGCATAAAAGCAAGGATGCACGACTTCGGTATTTTAGGTATGACAGAGCCTAAATACGATAGTTATAGATGTGTTAGCTGTGGTGCATGCGTTAAAAACTGTAAAAAGAGATCCATAGGAGCTTTAAGAATGGAGAATTTTAAAGTGGTGAGGGATCATGATAAATGTATAGGCTGTGGAGAATGCGTAAATAAATGCCCTACAAGGGCGTGGACAAGAAGTAATGAGAAATATTACAAGCTGGTAATTATGGGCAGGACAGGTAAAAAGAATCCTAGAATTGCAGAAGATTTTATAAAATGGATTGATGAGGATAGCATAATTAAAATTATACTAAACACCTATAAATATATTGCCCAATATATAGACAAGGAAGCTCCTAATGGTAAGGAGCATATAGGTTATATTGTAGATAGGACTGGTTTCCAGATATTCAAAGAATATGCTTTGGAGGGAGTTCGATTACCTGAAATAGCAGAAGTAGCGCAGTATATATATTGGAAATAGCATGTTTTGGATAGCTGATTTTTGTGAAATATAACGAATCCTAAAGTTAATAAGGATTCGTTTTTTTATTTACAAGCTTAGAAATTAATTTTTAGAGCTCCTTCCTAATAATAATAGTATTATTATTTTCATTTGAAGCATAATAAATTTGAAAAAACACTTAAATTCAAGATAATATATGGAGTTTATACGATAAATGCATTAAAAATGTAAAAACGATAAATTTAATGTATTTTACAGGATTGCTATTATTTTTTGCTGCACTATAATATACTATGGAGACTAATTATTTAGTGGGGGTTGAAAAATGATAAAAGAATTTTTAGACGTTGTAATCGGTGAACCACTGTCCAATGAACAGCATGCCCAAGAAAAATATAATGTTCCCTTTGGGCTTGCAGTTATGGCAAGTGACGCCATATCTTCTGTGGCTTATGCTGCTGAAGAAATTCTTTTCGTACTAATAGGAGCAATAGGTTTAATGGCCTATCAATGGCTTGGATATGTTTCGTTGATGATCATTGGACTCTTATTTATTTTAACTGTATCATATATTCAAATCATAAGAGCTTATCCGCAGGGCGGAGGAGCGTACATAGTTGCTAAGGAGAATATTGGAACCAATGCCGGCCTTGTAGCAGCAGCTTCGTTATTGATAGATTACATACTTACCGTTGCGGTTAGTTCTAGTGCTGGTGTTGACGCGATCATTTCAGCTTTCTCTGGTTTAGCACCACACAGAGTAGCTTTAACAGTTATTCTAATTGTGGTGTTAACAATTCTCAATTTAAGAGGTGTAAGTGAATCTTCAAAAGTTTTCAGTATACCCACATATTTGTTTTTAGCCAGCATGATATTTATGATTATATATGGTATAATTAGGTACTCTTTATACGGAGCACCGGAGCCAATAATTCATGCTAATCTTAAAACAACGGGAACTTTGAGTATTTATCTGATTTTAAAGGCTTTTTCATCGGGATGTTCAGCTTTAACAGGGCTTGAAGCAGTTAGTAATTCTGTTCCTAACTTTAAAGAGCCAAGTCAAAAAAATGCAAGAACAGTAATGGTATTATTATCGTCATTAATATTTGTTATTTTTGGAGGTACCTCTTTACTAGCAAGATTTTATCATGTGGTTTATGATAAGAACATGACTGTAATTGCACAATTAGCACAAGGGGTTTTTGGTAGGACTTTTATGTTTTACATGGTTCAGTTTACAACTGCTATAATCCTTTTGATGGCATGTAATACTGCCTTCACTGGCTTTCCTATGCTGATGTATGTTGTTGGAAAAGACGGTTTTGCTCCAAGACAATTTACAATCAGGGGTAAAAGACTAAGCTTTTCTACAGGAATTATAGCGCTTTCTTTTGTGGCTGCTTTATTAGTTATAGGATTTGCAGCTGATACCCATCTTTTAATTCCTTTGTATTCAGTAGGAGTTTTCTTGTCTTTTACTCTTGCACAGTCGGGTATGGTTATACACTGGAGAAAAACAAAAGAGCAAGGTTGGAGAAAACGTGCTGCAATTAATGGTTTTGGTGCATTTATTACAATAATTACAACTGGAGTAATTACATTTGAAAAGTTTTTAGATGGCGCATGGATAGTAACGATTTTAATACCAATACTAGTATTGTTTATGATAGCAATAAAAAGACATTATAATCGTGTGGCGGACAATTTAAGAACAACTCCAGAAGATTTAGCTTCTTCTGAGCTTGGCAAAAAATTTGTTCATGTTATGATAGTACCAATTGCAAGTTTAAACAAGGCTACATTGAATGCACTTCAGTATGCAAGAAGCATAACACCAGATGTAATTGCTCTTAATATATCAACTGATAAAGAAGCAATGGAGAAATTAAAAGTTAGATGGGAAGAATTGCATACAGATATATTACTTGTGTCAAAATATTCTCCATACAGAGCAGTTGTTACTCCATTAATTCAGTATATTGGCTCCATTGCTAAATCTGCAGGACCAAATGAAAAAATAACTGTTATTTTACCTCAGTTTGTAACTCACGAATGGTATGGTGAAATATTACATAATCACACAAGTTTCTTTTTAAGAGAAACCCTGCTTAGAAATACAAACATAATAATATCTACTTATCCATATCATTTACAAGATGAATAGTATTATCATAATTTTGTAAGTATACAGAAATAAAAAAAGCTGTCGATGTTACTGTCGACAGCTTTTGCTTTATAGTTTTAAAAGTTTTGCTATGTTTCCGCCAAGCACTAATTCCCTTAGATAGTTATCTTTTATTAAATATCTTATTGATTCTATAGCTAATAAAGGTTCACCATAAGGTGCATCAGAACTGAAAAAAGTTTTTTCAGGTAGTTCTTTTATGCAAAAAATTTGTTGAACAGTTGAAAAAGTAGCGGATAAATCCAAGTACACATTTGATAACTCTTTAGCAATGTGTATTGCTGTTAACCAGTTAAATCCACCCAGATGACCAAAGACTACAGGAACATTAGAATGTTTTTTTGCAAGGATACCTAGTTGTTTAATATCATCTAGTGTTAAAGGATTAAATGTATGAATCCATAAAGGGAGATTTCCAAATGCAGAAGATAGTTTGAAAATATTGTCCAACTTATAAATTTGTCCTGGAGCAAGTGTAAATTCTCCAAGTCCTTTAAAGTTATTATTAATAATATGGCTTTCTATCCAATCTGATGTTTCTTCAAAAGAAAGACAAAGGGGAACTGGACCGAATCCTATAAATTTCTCAGGGTGATTTTTAACAACTTCAACTAATTCAGTAGTGCTCTTTAGATATCTATCTTTTTCAGAGCTTGCATTTCCTGAAATAATATTTTGAAGTATTTTAAGCTCATTTTCGAAGGATGCTAAATTTTGTGCTTTTTCTGGGTGCACAGATGTGGCAAATAAAATGGTTTTATCAATGCCTGCGTTATCCATCATAGCTAGCTGATTTTTAGTTGGTAGTATTACATGCTGATGACTATCTATTATCATTAGAATCACTCCTTAGTGTAAATACTGAGGACGCCTCTCTTTTATATTTATACCGGTAATATTATAATAGGTTTATTAGAAGCTATAAACAAGTACTGACTTTTTTGTAAAAGGGTATCCTTTTTGATACTATGATTAAAAGAAAGGGTTGAAAAATGGTTAGAAAAAAAGAAAATAACTATGAATCTTCTGTGGAATTAGTTTTAGCTCAAATAGGAGGTAAATGGAAAGGGGTGATTTTGTGGTATTTAAACCATGGAACAAAAAGGTTTGGAGAACTTCAAAGGTTGGTAAACGGAATAACACAGAAGGTTTTAGTTCAACAACTAAGAGAATTAGAGGAAGATGGATTAATTGAAAGAAAGATATATGCAGAGGTGCCGCCTAAAGTTGAATATTTTGTTACTGAGTATGGCAAATCAATAAAACCTTTATTAGATATGATGTGCAATATCGGAGTAGACCATAAAAACATGCCAGGCTGCCCAATGAAAAAGAAATAAAATGGGACCTTAAAACCTTAGATCCCATTTTAATTAGAGGATGATGTTTATTTTTTCACTGCATTTAGGACATATAGGCTCTTTAATATAGACATTAACGTCATAAGCTGTTCTCTCAATTAAAAGATTATTGCACTTATGGCAGTAGGTATTGTTTTCAACATTTGCAATGTTTCCTACATAAACATATTGTAAGTATTTTTTAGCAACATCTCTGCAGGATATTACTCTATCAATTGGAGTAGCTGGTGCATCCATTTTGTAAGTAGGATAATATCGACTAAGGTGTAGAGGCATAGATTTATTAATTTCTGAAAGCTTTTTGGATAATCCTTTTACTTCTTCATCAGAATCGTTATATCCATTAACTAATAGAGTAGTTATTTCAACATGACATTTCGAATCGGCTGTGCTGATAGTATTGAGAACGCTATCAACATCTCCACCGCAAACTGTTCTATAATAATGATTATTAAAAGCTTTTAAATCAATATTCATGGCTGATATATATGGCAGTAGGTCCTTTAGAGGCTCTAGGTTGATATAACCGTTAGTAACTAATATCATGTCTAAATTCTTATCAGAGCATAGCTGTGCCACATCATAAACATATTCATACCATATAGACGGCTCGTTGTAGGTGAAAGCAATCCCTACATTTCCATCTGATATTCTAGAACCTGCTTCATCAATAAGTGCTTCAGGGGCAACATACTGAGTTTTGGGTAGATTTTTTGATATTGAATAATTCTGACAAAAGCTGCAGCTAAAATTGCATCCAAAGCTTCCTACAGAGAGAACTATTTTTCCAGGTTTGAAATGAAAAAGTGGTTTTTTTTCTATGGGGTCAAGACCAATAGATGAAATCTCACCATAATTTAAGGTGTATAAGGAACCTTCGCTAGCTTCTCTAATACCACAAATTCCATGCTGCCCTTCATTTAGTTTGCAGTTATGTGGACAAAGATTACAGCTAATCAAATTATCCTGAGTGGTATAGTATTTTCCTTCTTTTTTCATATAATCCTTCTCCGATGCATAATTATTCATTATTATACTGAATTTATGCTTAACATAATTAGCTTTTTATTTTTAAGTTGAAAGTGACAAAGTTCATAGAGTTAAAATTCATTATTTATGTCGTACCACCTCGAATCGTTCAATTTCGTATTGTCTATCCGGTGAAATTCCTGCTTTATCAAGAGCGATTTCAAGCTGCTTTTCGGGAGTATCTACACCCTCCAAATCAGGCAGGAGCAGACCCATTTTTCGTCCATGTTTTACAATAACTCCATATTTTTCAGGATCAAGATCCTCTTTATTAGATTCTTCAGGTGGCATTAACACATCTACGGAATAAACTATATCATCTAATTCATCTTCCTCTACTGGAAAAAATCTAGGGTCTCGTTCGCCCGCTTCTACAGCATTTCTTATGATTTCCTTTGCGAGACTGTCTGTAGTAGGTGCTATAGTGCCTATACAACCTCTTAGTTCACCTTCTTTTTTTAAAGATACGAAAACTCCTCGTTTGTCATTTAGCATTTCACTAGGTAGATTATTAGGAACAGGAAGAGGTTTACCTTCTCTGACATAATACTCAAGACTTTCTCTTGCAAGCTTAACATATGTATCTTCTTTTGTTCTAAGTGATTCTACTTGTTTTGCTTTTTCTTGAAGCAAATTATCCAGAGTGTTTTTTTGTGGATTCTCTTTAGTATTAAATTTAAGAACTCCATAACCTACGCCAAAGGTACCCTCGTAAGAAAGTAGTTCCCCTATAATTTCTCTTTTAGTCATTGCGCCTAACATTATATAAAAGGAACGTAATCCACATTCACCAGCTTCATTAACTATACGATTGTCTAATGAAAAAATTGATTTTACATCACCTTTCTCTAATAATTCAATTATTTTCTCGTCAAAAACTTTTCCCATAGGGCTGTATTTGTAAGGACCATCTCCCTTTAATCTGTGGGATAAATCTCCGCTGGCAATAAAAACTACATTCAGGTTACACATATCTACAGCTTCTTTAATTGCTGTACCAAATTTATATAGATCTATCTTATTAAGAAAACCGTAAGTTATACGAACTAAATCAAAATCTGAGTATTTTTCGTTTATAAAATATAGTGGTACCATACTACCATGATCTAACTGGCATGATACATCGTAAATTTCAGCTCTATCTGCTTCTATACCTACAGTTTTAATGCCCATATTGCTTGCGCACATACCAATAGTATTAACTAAATCTAAGTTGTTATTATAGTTAAATCTCAATTGAGGGGCTCCAAAGTCACTCAAATCGCCTGATAAGCTGTCACACCTTGAAATAGCAATTGCATCCCTAAATACAGGACCATGGGGAGTAATGATTATTATCGCATCTGGCTTTAGAGTGGCTATTTCTTCCCCAACCTTTTTGCATGCGTTAATAGTATTAATAATTTTATTCTCCTCGCCTCTACCTATTTCTGGAATAACTATTGGTGGATGAGGCATAACATAATATCCAAGAAAACTTCCCATAAGTAATCACCTCAGTATAAAATTTTTCCCCAAGTGTTAATTTCAATACATTGTTTTTACTAGTAAATCAAAGTTTCTAAATTACACATAAAATAACAGTTTCCACTAGAACCATTATGGATTTATAATATTAGATAGATTTTAAATGGCTTAGGAAGGGAAAAACATGAGGATTAAGAAAAATGTGGTTATGGTTTCAGTACGAGATTTAGTAGAATTTGTACTAAGGAGTGGTGATTTAGTATCTGGATTTTTTGGTACCTCAAGAACAACAGATGCAATTAAAGCACATCAAAAAGTTCAAAAGATGGATACTGAAAATTATGTTCCAGAAGTCTCTGTAAGACACAGTATAGAAAAAGAGTATCTTATATTGGAAATCAATGGAAGAATTGATGGTATCATAACAGAGAGCAGCGGAATTATTATAGATGAAATTAAAACCACAACGCAGGATTTAGAGGATATTTTCGAGGAAGGTAATATATTACATTGGGCGCAGGCAAAATGTTATGCATACATTTATGCATTACAGAATAATTTAGATAAAGTAGGCGTACAGCTTACCTACTATCAATTAGATAAAGGTGATATTAAGAGGTTTAGAAGAGATAATGAGTTTAAGGAATTGGAAGAATTTTTTTACCAGTTGGTAGATGGATATATGCACTGGGCAAAATTCACTTGGGAATGGATGGAGAAAAGAAATCTATCTATTGATAACCTGAACTTTCCATTTGCAAAGTACCGATTAGGGCAAAGAGATATGGCTGTAAATGTATATGGAACAATAAGAGACAAAAGCAAAATTTATATCCAGGCACCTACTGGAATCGGAAAAACTATGGGAGCATTATTCCCAGCTATAAAGGCTTTTACTAAGGGATTAACCTCTAAAGTTTTTTATGCTACTGCTAAAACAATTACAGGGGTAGAGGTACGAAAGGCTTTAGAAAATTTAAGTATGAATAATCTAAGAATGAAAGCTGTATGGATTACAGCAAAAGATAAAATTTGTTTTAAATCAAAGGCTGTATGTGATCCAGAACAGTGCGAATATGCAAAAGGGCATTTTGATAGAATTAATAATGCTCTAGAAGATATTCTATCAGAGGATTTATTAACAAGAGAAAAGATAGAGCAATTCGCAGAAAAACACAAAGTTTGCCCATTTGAGTTATCACTAGATTTAACAGTATGGTCTGATATTGTTATTTGTGATTATAATTATATATTTGACCCAAGGGTAAGTTTAAAAAGATTTTTCTTAGAATCAGGGGGAGAGTATACAGTTCTTATAGATGAAGCTCATAATTTAGTTGACAGATCTAGGGAGATGTTCTCCTCTATTGTATACAAAAAAGAAGTGTTAGAAGCAAAGAACCTTTGTAAGAACAGTGATAAGGAATTAGGTAAATCATTGAATAAAATAAATTCACAGTTGGTTAAGATGAGAAAGACCTGCATAGAAGAAGGTAAATCTAGTTTTGTTTCGAAAGAACTACCGACGGAGTTAATTACACTAATTAGGAAGTTTATGAAGCAGTGTGAAAAATGGCTGCTAGAGAATCAGTCTTCAGAAATAAGAGAAAAAATTTTAGAACTTTACTTTAATTTTAATTCATATATTAAGACTTCAGAAGTTTTTGATGATAAGTATATTTTGTATTGCGAAATAACGAGTGAAGATTTTTTAGTTAAATTATTTTGTATGGATCCTTCGAAGCTCCTTCAAGAGACACTGAAAGGGGTAAGCAGTGCAGTATGTTTTTCTGCAACATTATCCCCTATGGAGTATTTTATTAGCCTATTAGGCGGAGGGGAGGACTCATATAGACTAAAGATTGGATCACCCTTTAAAAAACAAAATCTTTGTTTAATGATTAATGATAGAATATCTACTAAGTATAAATACAGGCATTTAACCTATGGAAAAATTTCAGAGTATATCAATTGCATTATTGAAGGCAAGAAAGGAAATTATATAGCGTTTTTTCCCTCCTATGAGTATATGCATGAAGTTTATAGGCTATTTACACATATAAATACAAATATTGCAACTATAATACAAAAATCGGACATGAATGATGAAGAAAGAGAAAATTTCCTTCAACATTTTAAAACAAACCCAAGTGAAACACTTGTTGGTTTTGCAGTAATGGGAGGGATTTTTAGCGAAGGTGTAGATTTAAAGGGGGATAAACTCTCAGGTGCGATAATTGTCGGAGTAGGGCTGCCTAAGATATGTTTAGAAAGAGAGTTAATTAAGGAGCATTTTGAAGCTTTGAAAGGCAGTGGAGAAGGATTCAGGTATGCGTACATTTATCCAGGCATGAATAAAGTTATGCAGGCAGCAGGAAGGGTTATCAGGACGGAAGAAGATAAAGGAATTGTACTTTTGCTTGATGAACGTTTTACTAGCAGAGAATATTTGAGGTTATTTCCAATAGAATGGGAACACTATTTAAAAGTGACGAATAAAATAGAAAAACTGAAAATTATTAATGAATTTTGGGAAAATAAAGTCGAAAAATAGAAAGAAATATTCGAATTATTTTGTATTTCGGTAGAAAATGCAAGTTTGGTATTGAAAAAATTCATAATAATATTATAATATAAAGACAAGGTTTTTTATTTATAAGAATGTATACTTATAAATTTTCGTACATTTTTTACTACATACATCAAAATAAGACTATAGATAAGGGGGCTATTTTAATGAGCTATAGCGTAGGATATCCTGAAAAACAGGGTTTATATG
>JAUZPI010000122.1 GCA_030706015.1 Bacillota bacterium | reverse complement strand
TGTGGTTATATCCTCAATTAAAATAGTCTAGCTATAGGTGAAAAAACTAATCCACAGCGTCTTATGTTATTATAGTAAATTATCTTTAAGATAAGAAAGGAAAAGTATAATGAATTTACTATGAGTTCATTATACAAGGTGTAAACATGAACAAAATGGTATACTTTGACAATGCTGCAACAACATTTCCAAAGCCTAATAAAGTATATGAATATATGGATAGGTATTATAGAGATTTTGGGGTTAATGCTGGCAGAAGCTCATATAAACTAGCTAGAGAGGCGAGTAAGTTAATTAACGATACACGAAATAAATTAGCAGGGTTAGTTAATTATGATAAAGCTGAGAAAGTTATTTTTACACCATCAGCTACCATTGCAATGAATCAAATAATAGATGGTTTAACTTGGGATGAGTTTAAAACTGTTTACGTTACTCCTTTTGAACATAATGCAATAATGCGACCGTTAAATTATGTAAAAGAAAAGTTTAATATTAAAATTGAAATAATACCTTTTGATCCGGTAACATTTGCATTAGATGTAGAAGAATTGAATCTAAAGTTCTCAAGGGATTTTCCAGACTTCATTTTTATGTCACATGTTAGTAATGTTACTGGGTTTATTTTGCCGATAGAAGATATTATCGAAGCCGCTGAAAAATATAATCCTATTATTACGCTAGATTGTTCGCAATCTATAGGATTGATACCCATTGACATCACAAAATTAGATATACATTATCTTGTTTTTGCTGGGCATAAGACACTTTATGGACCATTTGGAATAGGTGGATTTATAGATAAAAGTAAAATAAAACTTGCAGAAATAATCAAAGGTGGGACAGGATCAGATTCACTGAATTTGAACATGCCTGACACTTATCCAGCTAAATATGAGGCTGGTAGTCCTAATATTTTAGCTATTGCAGGATTATACTCAGCGCTTGACTGGATAAATGAGCTTGATGTAAAAAATATTAGAAAAAAAGAGATTGAGTTAACAAAGATCTTAATTAATAAACTAAAAGAGAATGATCAAGTAAAATTGTATTTACCGGAAAACCTTAGTAATCATGTTGGAATAGTATCATGCAATTTAAATCAATATAATCCAAATGAATTAGGACAAATTTTAGATGAAGACTTTAATATTGCAGTTAGAACTGGGTTTCACTGTGCTCCTCTTATTCATGATTTTCTTGGAACAACAAATAAAGGTGGAACACTTAGGATAAGTTTAGGATACTTTAATGAAACTGAGGATATTAATTACTTAGTAAATCGTCTAGAAGAATTATTATAATTGTATAAATAAAATAAAAAAATTGTATAGGTATCTATACAATTTTTTTATTTTATGCCAACCTTATGAACCATATTCATATAATTAGCGCATTATGCTTTTAACGGCTCTTATGTGAAATTTATAAAATTTTGTTGATGAAATGAGAAATATGTATTAAGTTTACCAATATACCATAAATTATGATGACAATGTGGTATAATATTACATGATGTATAACTATATGAATAAAATGCATCTAGTTTATAGTATTTGAATTGACATAAGAAAAAGCAGGAGGATGTATTATATTGGATACTCAAAAGCTAAAAGGTTATATGCGGAAATTTTCTCTTCAACAGTTAAAAAAGTTTTTAGGTGAGAATTTAGTTGACATGCTAATAGAATGGACACCGGATAATCAACCTCTTTTCACAAAAAATAAATTGGCTGATATGATAATTACTGTTCATGGGGCAAATATTCTATCTAAGAAGGAGTTTAGATCACTATTAGTCCAAAAATTTGCTGAACAAGATATTCTGTCTTTTCGTAATTTGTTGGGTGACAGATACAATACTGCGAGTCTTTATGAAATCATTGAAGCTGTAGCAAGTGCTACTTGGAATAGAAATGATATTTCTCTACATATTCTAGATATATTAGATATTAATGAAGACATTTTTCCAACCTATCAAGCAGATGAACAAGCACTAAATAGTATTCTTGGGCCAGACAGATTCTTTGAATTATTAGATTATCAATTTGTGATTAAGCAAAGGGTGATTAACAATTTATCATCAGGTGTTGAACTTAATAGGATGCTAATACATATGCCTACAGGAACAGGTAAAACTAAAACTGCAATGCATACAATCATCCACCATTATATCTTCAATCTTAATAAAAAGGGATTAGTTATTTGGATGGCCCATACAAATGAACTGTTATATCAAGCAGTTGAGACATTTGCGAATGTTTGGAGGCATATAGGTAGAGGTGAAGTTAACTTATTTAGGTTTTGGGGAAACTATGAACTAGAGGTAACCGATGAACCATTAAACGGTTTCATTTTTTGTGGTTTTCAAAAGTTAATTTCAGTTGCTAAAAGTAGATCACATTTATTTGATAAACTAGTGCAGGATTGTGATTTAATTATTGTTGATGAAGCGCATAAAGCAGCTGCTACTGAAACTAAGTCAGTTATAGATAGAATTATGACAAAGAAATCTAATATGAAAGACAGAGCATTAATTGGCTTAACTGCCACTCCAGGAAGAAGTATAGATGATATCATTGATAATAATCGTTTGATAACAATGTTTGATAATAAAACGATAACAATAGATACGGAAGTTTTAAATATGATAAACTTCACCAAATTCAAGGCGCAAAACACACTACCAGAAAAGGATATAATCAAATATTTTCAGGAAAGAGAAATATTATCTAAGATAAAGCGAGAAAAGCTTATTTATAATACTGATCTAACTGAAAATGAATTGAAGAAATTGAGAGTTAAGGCAAATGCCAATGGATATACTGATTTTTCGAAAGAATTTTTGGAGGTTATCGGAAGGAATAAAAGTCGAAACCTTACTATTCTAAATAAGTTAGTTGAATTAAATGCTAAAAAGCTATCAACTATAGTTTTTGCTTGCTCGGTTGAACACGGAAGATTACTATCTACTGCGTTATCACTAGAGGGAATAAATAATGCCTGCGTATTTGGAGATATGGATACAAGAACTAGGGCTGAAGTAATTAGAAAATTTAAAGATAGAGATGATGCAATGAATATTCTCATTAACTATGAAGTACTTACTACAGGATTTGATGCAACAAATATTCAATGTGTATTTATAACAAGACCAACTCAATCTGTGGTTCTTTATAGTCAAATGCTTGGGCGTGGATTAAGAGGACCCAAAATGGGTGGTTATGAAGAATGTTTACTTGTTGATATAGAGGACAACCTAAATAAATTTAATGAATCCATGGCTTTCAGTTATTTTGATAGTTATTGGAATGTATAGGAGGTAAATATATGCCACAGGAAATTATAAACATAGAACAATATGGTGATGCACTAAGAAGTACGGGATACAAAAATATTGAAAGCGCTGTTTCTGAAATAATTGATAATTCAATTGAAGCATTGGCAAAGGACGTATTTATCATTGTTACAGATAAAGTACCACCATATGCCGGTAAACGATGTGTTACGGAAATAGCATTTTTGGATAACGGAATAGGTATGAATAATGATTTAGTTCAAGCATGCTTAAGGATTGGATATGGTACACGAACAGATAGGAAGGGTATGGGTAGATTTGGTGTTGGACTACCACAGGCATCATTACATGTATGTCCGTTAGTAGAAGTATATTCCTGGCAAAATGGGATTGAAAATTGTTTTATGTCTTATCTTGATATTGAAAAGATTAAGAATGGAGAACAAAAATATATTGATGACCCTGTTGCAGTAGGGTTGCCTGAAAAATATAAACAATTTATTAGATGTAGTATGCTTGATAAAAATTTTGATTTTTCTGAGCAAGGAACGTTAGTCATCTGGAAAGATTGCGATAATGTAAGTCCTAAAACAGTTAAGCCGTTGTTCGATAGATTAGAATTTTATCTTGGTCAGAAGTTTAGGTACTTAATACAAGATGGAGCGCATAATATTTTTTTAATTAATAGTGAAAATGAAAATTATAATAGATCTATTATGCCCAATGATCCGTTATTTCTTATGAAACCTAATCTTGTTTTAGGTAACTTAAATTGTCCAGGTAGTATTGATCCTAGGAACAATGCGGATTATACGGAAAGCCTATTTGAACCATTTACATATGATTTATATCCCAATGGTATTATGAACGTCCCAGTAAAATTCATTGATAGAAAAACACAACAACAAAAAGATTCAACAGTAAGATTAAAATTCTCTGTTGTCAAGAGAGAGTTTTATGATGCGACAGCTATAGCGAAGAATCCAGGTGGCACTGCAATGGGTAAGCATGTAGGTAAACTTGAGGGGATTTCTGTTATTCGTTCAGGAAGGGAAATTGATTTCGGTTCCTTTGATTTCTATAGTAACCGTAATGAACCTGAACATAGATGGTGGGGGTGTGAAATAAGTTTTACACCAGAATTAGATGAGGCGTTTGGGGTTTCGAATAATAAGCAACATGTTGAATTGATAAAATTAAGTGATGAAGAATATGAAGATGATGAAATAAAACCAATTTGGTTGCAGCTTCGCAATTATATAAAAGAAACCATTAAAGCTATGAACAGAAGAAATGAGGAGATCAGGCATGGCACGAGAACTGAAAAGGATGTAATTAGTCCTACTGAGGAAATAATTAATAGAGCTGAACAAGATACAGAGGTAAAAGGTGCTAGTGAGGAAATCAGAGAGCAGAAACCCTTAGAAGAAATTCGTGAATATGTAAAAGAAGTTCTTGTTGAACAAGGCGTTGAAGAACCAACTGAAGATATTATAGATGCATACTTATTGAATAAAGTAAGTATAAGATACAAAAATGGAGGTAGAGGGCCATTTTTTGATTATGAATTTGGAATGGGTGTATGTATTTGTACTATAAATACTGACCATGTATTTTATAAGAATTTTTTAACGAATTTTCAAAATAATCATGAAGCTAAGGTAGCATTTGAATTATTTATTGCATCGTTAATTAGAACTATTGATGAAACAACTGAGAAGAAACAAGAAATGTATGATTATCTAATTCAGGAATGGAATGAAAAGTTACGTAAATATATTCAAGCTCAAACAAATGAAGAAATTTTTTAATATACAGTGGAAATAAAAATCAAATAGTTATGAGGTATGAGATGGAACAAATTTTTCATTCAACAGAAATTAAGAAAAAATTAGAACTAGAACTAAGTAATGTTTCGTCAAGTTTAAAAATAATTACTGCATTTTGTAAAATTGAGGCGCTGGAATTTATAGAAAAGTCATTACAAAATAAATATATAGATAAAAAGATGTTAATTAGGTTTAGGTTAAATGATATTATAGGTGGAGCAACTGATATAGGAGTATATAAGTATTGCATTAATAATGGGTGGAAAGTGTATTTTAACTTGGATTTACACTCTAAAATATATATTTTTAATAATTCAAAGGTTATTGTTGGAAGTGCAAACTTAACTTCAAGCGGGATTGGACTAAAAAATGATTCAAATATTGAGTCAGCTGTGTGCATTGATATTAATTCAGCTGAATTATCAAAAATAGAAAAAATATTTGATAATTCAATTGAATTATCAGAAGGTATATATAAGAGTATGATGAATCAAATTAAAAATATAAGTGAAGAAAGCGCTACTAGAGATTATAAGTGGGATAACAGTATATTAAAATTGTTTAATAAAAAAGTACACTGTTTATGGGTTACAGAGATGTTCTTCAGTAAATCACCATCAAAAATAAATGATCATGATAGATTGTTATTAGAAATTAGTGAAAATGAATCTAGTGAAGATATAAAAGATAAGTTTAGGAAGTCCAAACCATATTTATGGTTAAAAACTGTTATAGATAAGGAAATATACTTTGGAGAACTAACCGCAAAATTGCATTATTCATTAATTGATGATCCTAAGCCATATAGAAAAGATGTTAAGACTTTGCTAGTAAATTTGCTAAGTTGGACTATAGAATTAGGTATAGAGGACATTATTATCGATAAACCTAATTTCTCTCAAAGAATAAAAGTAATTAGTTAACCCATATTTTTGATTGAAGTGATATCAAAATATAATTCTGGATTAGGTGATATTATATAAATTATACCTTGAATTATGACGAGAATTTTTGTATAAAATTAATTGTATAGGAGTGATAAAATGGAATTAATAGAGTTATTCAAATTAATAGATGAGAAGAAACTAGTCTTACCTGATTTTCAAAGGGATTTGGTGTGGAATAAGAATCAACAAAAAGAATTAATTGCCTCACTAATATTATCGCTACCTATTGGAAGTTTCCTGATATTAGATGGTAAAAATGATGACTTTGCGACAAAAGAACTTGGATTTCCTAATGGTCAGGCTAATCCGAAGGAAGAATGCATGTATTTACTTGATGGTCAGCAAAGACTAACTTCGCTAAAAGGGGTATTAAGCGACTTTTTCTCAAAGAGTAATTGGAAAGATGCTGCGAGAGAAGTATATCAAATATTAAAAGTAAGATGGTTTTTAAGAGTAATACCAAAGCAAGATGAAATTGATGTTTTTGGATGGAGAGATTTAAATTTTAATTCAAAAAATTTAATAAAAGAGGAGCCAAGCAATATTGAAAATAGGCTGACATGCGAAAATATAGGAGTAACCCTTTCTAAAAAGTGGTATAATCCTGATTTTGAGGTACATGACAAGTCTGGAAATAAAATAGAAAGACACAATAGTATATTGAATGCAAAAGCTAAATTTGCATCAGAGGAAGGCTGGATACCATTATATAGTTTATTTAAAGAAAATGATGATAAGGCCTTCTATGAATATGTAATTGATAAAATAGCAAATGAAAGAAAAGATGAGCTTATTAATGAATATAAAGATAACCAAGATAAGATTATTGAAATATTAGGAGATGTAGAGCCAGATATTGAAATATACATTGAAGATAATGATGAGGTAAATATACTAGATGCTTGGTCAAAATTAGCTGCGAATTGGAAGGTGCAAATACAAACATTCTTAGAAAGTATTTTAAGGCAAAAGGTAGACATAATCAGACTGCAATCCGATGAAATTTGTAGAGCTGTAGTTATCTTTGAAAGAATAAACAAAGGTGGCACACCTTTAGATAACTTTGACTTAGTGGTTGCAAGAGCGGCAAGAGATAAAAGTTGTGAATCTCTAAGTAAACGAATTTCGAATTTGCTAGAGGCTGAAACTGTTGTACCAGATGCGCTTACATCTTTGCTAAAGGGGAGTAAGCCAAGAGTTTTGAGATCTTCTAATATGGAAACTATAAAAGAGAATGAGATTAATACTCTTATTAAGAAACAATATTTAAATCTTTTATCCATTTTAAGTTATACAAGTTATGGTAATATTGATGATATTAAAATTGATTTAATGAAAAGAGATAAGATTTTAAATATAAAACATGAAGATATAAATCAAAAAACAAATGAAGTTATAATTGGTTTAATAAGGGCTTGTTTGTTTTTACAAGTACGCTGCGGCATAGTTAGTGTAAATGACTTACATTATAATTTAATGATATTACCTATTGCTTATCTATTACTTAATGATGAAGTATGGAGTAGTAATGAAAAATTGGCTAAAATTGAGTTTTGGTATTGGGCATCGATAATTGGTGGAGAATATAGAAATAATCAAAATGATAGATGTATCAAGGATATACAAAATTTATATAAATGGATAGTGCAAGGTGAGAATATAAATTACGAAAGGTTAAAAGAAAGGGTATTGAATGTAGAAGGTTTTTGTGATAAAGCAATATTGCTAGGTGAGAATGATAGTGAGACGATTCCAAGTGCTATACATAAAACTATTTTACAATATATTTTAAGTGGACAACCTAAGGATATACTATATGATTTTTGTTTAAATGCTTGGGAAATAGCTGAGGAAAAAGAAAAGTTGATTGGTGATGAGAAAATAAAAGTTGATGTGCAAGATCACCACATTATACCATTAAGGAATTGCGTAAAGATTGGAGAATCTACAAAACTGCTACGAGATAAAAAGAATCATATTTTAAATAGCCCACTTAATAGAACATATATTTTATCCAAAACTAATAACATAATAAGTGACTCAAATCCGGTAAAATATTTAGAAAATGTATTTGAAAGGAATGGTAATAATTCAATGTTTGTTAACCATTTTATTTCGAGTGAATATAAACAAATGTTTGAAGGGGGTTCTCCGCAGCAGGATGAAACTGCATGTTATAAGGAAATATTACAAAAAAGATTTACAATGTTAAAGGATGGTATAGTAAAAGAACTAGATGACCTATTATCAATAATAGATTGATTTAATCTGATGATAAAATTATTAACACTATGTAGAGGGGTGGTTGAGATGAGTTCGGAGTTTCAATATATGTACCCATATTATAAGGATTCATGGACATTAGTAAGTGATAAAATTGCAGAGAAGCATGTAGATAAATCAGTGTTTAAGTATTTTCAAACTGGTATACCTAAAGAAATAACCAGTTTTTTCGAAATAAATACATTAGGTGATGATAGTAAAATACAGATAACACTTATTCATAGTAATAATGTATATGATGCAGTAATTTATATTGATCCTAAAAAAAGGGCAAAGTTACTTTTTGGGAAGGAATTGGGAAGCATAATAAATAAAAGATTAACTTCCTGGTCTGAGTACTTTGTAAATAAAGATTGTACAACAAATGAGATTAGCGAAAGACCATATATAAGATTAATTAAAATATCGGGTATAAGATATAATATTGAACTCACCATAAAATAAATTATTTATTTTTAAAAATGTACATAACGTTGAAGTGCTATAAACTATGTACATTTTTTTCTTATTGGCTATATATAAAATTAATAAAAAAGTCTTTACCTAGGGAGTTGTCAATTAATCAACTTAAAGAAAATACAAAATTAACTTGAGACTATCTTAAATTATTAGTAATAAAATTTCAAACAATTGATTATAAAGAATAATTAAAATGTTTCGGTGCTGTTAATATATGAAGTTCTAGGAGGAATATAACTATTGTGCAGAAAAATGAATTTAAAATACCACTAATAAGGTTATTATATGCTGTAATAAGTTTTTTTCAATTATTAACAACAACTTTTTTAATAAAATACTTGTCTGAAAAGTATAAGAAATCGAATATAGGAATGGGTATAGTGACATTTGTTAATTTATTTTGGTTTGCTTTTATAATTATAACGATTGTTTTTGACTGGGGAAATATCAATATAATATATTTGATGATATTTAGGCTATGGGAGATATTCATAATTAATATCTGGTTGTTTATTTTTAGACAAGGGGCATCAAAGGTAGAACATACAGAAAAGTCTGAAAATAATTTGCGATTGTTTATATTGTTATTAATTCAATATTTTACCATGATGCTAATCTTTTCTTTGATTAATAAGGCAATATTTAGTCTAAATAATAACAGTTTTATGGTTAATAGATTGACTACTAATAATGCTATTACATGGATATATTATAGCGTTGTTACAATTACTACAGTTGGGTATGGTGATATTACTCCTGTATCTAATATTGCAAAAATGAGCTCTATTTCAGAGATTTTATTTGGCATGTTTTTCGTACTCTTATTTATAACAAATATAATAGGTGAATTAAAATTTATATGGAATGAAAATAAATAAGTATTTTAAAAAAATAAAGAAATGACAGATAATAATGGAGAAATCGTTGGAATGGATATTAATGGTTCAGTTACACTAAAGAGATTTAGATTAATGGGAGGCAGCATATCATTGATAGCTGAAAAATTGATGTAAAGTTCTTAACAACTCAGAATTCAAAGTTTTTCAAGGATGAAATTTCATGGATTAAAGCTTGTAATTATCGGAAGCTTGTGGAGTATCAATGTGTGGACAGGTTAGGTAGAATGTCTAAAAGCTCCACAGATGGACCACAAAGACTTCTCAAGAATTCTAAAGCAAGAGAAGCCATTTATGAGGTGATGAACCTATACAATAAGAAAATATCAGAGGAAAATCTTGTGGATTTTCAGGGCAATGGATATTGATGGTTCAGCTACCCTAAAGAGGTTTAGACCTATGGGAAGCAGCATTCTACTAATTGCTGAAAATAAAAATTACGAGCCAATTATTCTAGATGGCGGAGATGTAAATATTATAGGTGTTGCAGTAGGACGAATCAAATAGCCATCTGATAAATGAAGCTTCAGTAGCAGGGCGAATAGTAGTGGTAAATGGTGAGATGCAACTTCATGCAGATATAAATGCAAATAGTAGAATTGTAAGTTTAAGCCAACCATTTGTTAGACATATTGTTAGGAGGAAAGCAAAAGTAAAAACTGAAATTGGTGCTAAAATTGAAATTAGTGTTGTTGATGGCTATGTAAGAATAGAAAAGCTTAGTTGGGATGCTTACAACGAAGATGAAAGTTTAATAACTGTAATTAAAGACTATAAACAAAGAACAGGTCACTATCCTGAAAGAGTTCTTGCATATAAAATATATATTCGTAATAGCTTCTTGTGATATTAAATTTCTATAGTCTAAAAATTATCTGTTATCGAATTACATTCACCTCGTTCAATCACAGTGAGTTAGGTTGTATGTTTTGTGTAAAATGTAAAAATATTATAGCGAAAGAAGGATTTTGATATTTATTATCGAATTATATGCAAATAACTATAAATTATTTGGAGGT
>JAUZPI010000121.1 GCA_030706015.1 Bacillota bacterium | reverse complement strand
TGGAAAACAGATTACTTTGAGATATTAGAAAATTCCAAGCGTTTGGAGATTTAGGAGGATTTGAAGATGATAGAAGAGGCAAAGAAAAAGATTAAGGATGAAATGGAAAAAAACAAAGATGATTTTACGAAGGATATAGGTAAATATTTATTACAACAGATAGAAATAAACACAAAAGCTGCTGAAAAAATTGTAACTGGAGATAAAACAATTCAAGGGGCAATAGAAGAAATGACTAAAATAGCAGAAAAAAGAGTTGTAAGAAAAGGAAACAGGGCAGTTGTAAGAATGACACCTGAAGAAGGATTTGAGATTGTTGCAAAATACTATGAGTTCAAAGGAATACAAACAGAGATTAAAGTTGAAGAGGTTACAGCTCCAGTTATTCAGGAAATAAAAGAAATACCTAAAGCAAAATTTGAAGTTAATATAGAAGATTTATTAGGGTGAGGTGATATATATGTTTTGTGAAGTATATAGGAGTGAATCAGAAAGGATTGAAAAAGAAAAACCTTTATCTGAAAGACTAACAGAGCATTTCAACGAAGATATTTCAGACGAGGTAGATAGTTTTGTTATTAATACTGTATTGTACAATAGCAGATATATATTCATAAAAAAAGTAAATATAAAAAATAATAATAGGTACCTTGCATATTGCACACATTGCAAAGAAGAATATGAAATAGATGAATATACTGCTAAAGATATATTTCATCACAACAATAGATGCTATTGCCAAAAATGTCAAAGCAAATGCACAGCTAAACATGAGCGTTATAGAAGAGGTACATTAATTGATAGGGCTACATTTATTACTTATGAAAAATCAAAGATTGAATCTGGAACAATTGTAGCTAAAGGATACTTTGTATCAAGAGATTACACTGAAAATTATAAAGATGTAACTACAGAATATGTGGAATTATCAAGATATGTGTTCAAAATTGGTGAAAGTTATATGTTAACAAAGAGTTATTATCATGGGTGGAGTATAAGGGATAGATGCTGCAGCTATAAAGATGGATACACAAATTATATGAGTTATGTAGATAAAGAAAGCATTAAAAGGGCAGTAAGCAATACAGAATTTAGGTTTAGTCCATATAAAAGATACTTATTAAAAGGGGAAGTATATCGATATGACAACGATATGACATTGTTTTTCTACCAGTATTGTAAATATCCTATAGTAGAAAAATTAGTGAAGAGTGGGTTTAAAATATTAGCAGATTTTATTGTAGAGGGAAGATCGTTAGAGAGGAGTGTTAATTTTAAGCAGACTGATTTATTTAAGTTTCTAGGAATAAACAGAGCAGAAGCAAAAGAAATAATAAATAGTGGTGTGAGGTGTTCTCCAAGATTTTTTAATGTATACAAGTTTGCTAGAAAAGAAAGGTTAGGGTGGGATATATCAAAAATAGAAAAGATATCAAATGAGTATAATTACGATACTTTGAAAAGAATAAATGAGTATACAGGAATAAGTAGAGCATTAACATATTTAAAAAAGCAAGCTTTGATGAAAGATAGATATTACAGTGTACATTCAACTTGGTTCGACTATTTAAGTGACTGCAAAACACTCGGATACAATCTAAAAGATAAAAATATACTATTCCCTAAGGATTTAACCGCAGCACACCAAAATACTATAAAACTAGTTAAATATAAAGCAAATAAAGAATTAGATGAAAACATAAAGAAAATATCTAAGAGTATAGAAAAATTGAAATTTGAATATAAGGATATAATCATTAGACCATCTGAAAGTTCAAAAGAGATTGTAAAAGAAGGAGAAAAATTAAATCATTGTGTGGGAAGATATGCCGAAAGATATGCTAAAGGAGAGACTTATATTTTATTAATTAGAGATAAGAACAATATAAATAAACCATATTATACAGTTGAGATATCCAAGGCTTATAAAATTATTCAAGTAAGAGGGAAAAGTAATAGTTCAGCAACTGAAGAGGTAAAAGAATTTATAGAAGTATATAAAAAAGAAGTGCTTGAAAAAGTAGCAAAGAAAAGCAGGAGAAATAAGAAAGTAGCATAGGAGGCTAAAGTATGAATGAAATAAGTGTAGTAAGAACACCAGAGTTAATTGCATTAGAAATTAATAACATAAAGGACCAAACAAGAGCACTAGTATTATTTAACTCTATTGAGATTGGAAGAAGGTTAACAGAAGCAAAAGAATTAGTAGAACATGGAGAATGGGGAAACTGGCTAGAGGAAAGAGTGAATTATAGTAAAAGTACTGCAAATAACCTGATGAAAATATTCAATGAGTATGGAGCAGATCAGTTGACATTATTATCTGATAAAAACATTAAATCTGAAGTATTTGAAAAGTTAAATTATAGCCAAGCTGTTGAACTATTAGGAGTACCTTCAGAAGAACGTGAGAAGTTCATTGAGGAAAATAATGTCGAAGATATGTCTACAAGAGAACTTAAAGAAAAAATAAAAGAGATTAAGAAGCTTAATAAAGCACTTGAAGAGGCTAATAAGTCAAAAGAGAACATGGAACAGCAGATTAAACAGACTAATGAAGATAAAGAAAACTTAAGTCAGGTCATTACAGACTTACAGAATCAGATAACAGCGCATAATGAAAAGCAGAATCCAGTAATTGAAGAATTAACACAAGAAATATTCTATGCTAATCAAAGAATAAAAGAATTAGAAAATAATCCTATAGAAGTAAATACAGATATTACAGAAGAGGAAAAGGCTGAAAAAGAGGCCCTTAGGAAACAAGTAGAAATATTAGAAAAGCAATTAGAGGAGCAAAAGAAAACAGCTAAACCTAGTCAATCACTAGCAAAAATGAGTGTATGTGTTAGGGATATATCAGGAAAGTTTAGCGACATACTCAACATAATAGAAGCAGAAGAGGATTATCAGCTTAGAGATAAACTAAAAATAGCTGCATCTAAATTATTAAAAATGATGGAAGAAAATTTAAACAGCCAAGGACTAGATGATGCTTAAACGCAGGGATTACAAATTGTGATATTAAGTATGCTAGTTTCATCGGAGGGAGTAAAATCCCTCCAATATAAAAGGAGAAAAAGAATTGAGATATAAGAAGAATTTGAATACATTAAGAGGACTAGTGTTAGCCTCAATTATTGAAGAGGTAGACAAGACAGAGCTATTAGAGTTCATAGACGAGACAGAAGGAATAATAGCATTAGCAAAATATGCAGAAAGAGGAGATATAAGTGAATGAATTAGAAGAGTATATAAAGAATAATCCGAATGAAAAATTACTGACTGGATTAACAGTATTGGATAGATACTATGTTAGACCAATGAACTGGTGCGGAATATGGAAAGAGGGTAAATTACTAGGTGGAAAATGTTTAGCATATTTTGATACAAAAGAGGAAATGGATAACAAATTATTAGGGCTAGACTATGAAATATATTAACCTCGGCAATTGAAGAGGTAGGTGATTAAATTTGAAAGGGTAAATAAGGAGGTTCAAAATGGACACTAAAAAAGAAATAAAAATGTTTATAAATTATGTATGTGATTGGGTTGAATATCAATATAGAAAAAATGGGCATAATGGATTCGTTTATAATTTGAGAAATAACCTAATGCCCTATCTAATAGCAGATAAAGGAATAGAGAAGAGAATTTCAAAACAATTAAATAAAAGATTGGGTTTAAAAACAAAAGTTGAATACACACTAATCCCACCACTAAATAAATATTCAGATGGTGAATTAAAAATTAAAATATTGAGGGATGTGAAGAGTAATGACTCAAGACGAATTAAAAAGAGCTAAAGAATTAGAAAAAGAGATAAGAGAATTAGATAATTTCATATTTACAGCTGAAAGAGTAAACACTGGGACAATAATAAAAAAGTTTTTTAAATGTATATTCAGAGCTAATGGGGATTGGTTTGTAAAAACTAAAGAATTTAATATGAATTCAAAGATTAAGGATAGAGTATTAAATGAGCTAAGAGAATATTTAAAAGAGTTGAGAGAAGAGTTAACAAAACTATGAGACATAAGAGGTGAGTATAATGGAGAATGTAAATAAACCTAAGGAAAAGATGTATGTAGCAGTAGAACAGATAGATATTAAAAATACTATAAAGGCAACTGCTAAAGAAACAGCTGAAGAGGTAGTTACAATATTAAAGAATAAAAACATGATAAATGATAATAACTATTACAAGAAGGTTGAAAAGATATTATACAACTACAATAATCTTAAAGAATCTATAAAAGAAAAAGATGTAGAAATAGAAGAATTGAAAGAATATGGACTTAAAGAAAAGAGTAAATCAGTAACAGTGTATTGCTCTGGTGGCTCGAATAGTACGCTAGAGGACAGATACTTAGAAAAGTTAGAGAAGTGTAACTACGAAAAGCAAGAGATAGCAAGATATATAAAAAAGATAGACAAGGCATTAGCAAAGATTAAATCAAGTAAATACTTTGAGATAATAGATTTAAAGTATTTGAAGATATATGAAGAGGATGAAAAGAAAATAACAGATGATGAATTAGCAGAAAAATTTGGAGTTGAGAGAATAACGATAATAAGAAATAGAAAAGGGCTAATAAATAAGTTAATTACAACCCTATTTCCTGAAAGTATAATTGAATAAAATGTTACATCTAATGTTACAATACATGTTATTTACTCCTAAAGTATTACATAGTAATATGATATTATCGGATTCAAATTAATCAGAACGCACTTGATAAGTATTAAATTACTTACCAGGTGCTTTTTATTTTATGTAAAGGAAGTGATGGCATGGAAGGGATATATGTAGGTTATATATGCAGAGGGTGTGGGAAAGAAACAATACTAATAACTGAAGAGGCTGATAGAACATTGACAGAAGGAAAGTATATTGCATGTGCTCATTGTGGATGTAAGAAGATAGTTAAAGAGAATACTACGAATGATTTAAGAGAAACAATGAAATCTAGAAGTTATAAACGTGTCAATGGCAGGTTAAGAGAGACAAAATAAATCTCCAAACGTTTGGAGATTTAGAAATAAAATAATCATTTAGCTAGGAGATAGTAGTATGAAGAAGATTAATAAACAAGAATATCTTAAGAGATTAGAAGAAGGTAAGGCAGTAAAGAGAACAAAGAACACTTATTACAGAGTAGGAAAGTAATGTGATCTATAAGCAATGTTCAGCACATGGATGTACTAAGATAGTAGCAGAAGGAATAAAGTATTGTCCTCAATGTACGAATAGACATAATGATAAAGAGAAAGAAAGATATAGGGAATATAGTCGCAGAAGAAGACAGGACAATGAAAGAAAGAAATACCAGGACTTTTATTCGAGTGATGAATGGATAAACTTATCAGAAGCAAGGAAGATACATTTCTTCGGTATGTGCGTTATATGTTGGCTAAGGGATAGAGTAGTTAACAGTATATATACGCATCACATAGAGGAGACAGATAAGAGACCTGACTTAATGTTAGATGAAGATAACTTAATTCCTTTATGCCCTAAGTGTCATACTAAAGTACACAAGATGTATAACAGTAGTGATAAGGATGAAAGAGAAATGAAAAAGATATTAGTTGAGACAATAATAAAGTTTGATAAAGAATATTATTAAGGAGTTGGTAGTGTGGACAAGAGTAATATACTAATTAGCAAGATAACTTATGGATATGATATGTGGCATGTAGATAGTGGCAAACGCCTTATGGTGCGTAATGTATATGTAGAGTTCATGTATAAGGATATAAAGGCAGAGATAGACATCAAAACAGATAATGAATTATCTAATGATGAAATAAGAGACATAATAGTTAGGAGTTTATAGAAACAAAGCAATATCCCGGGGGAGTACCTCGGAAAATTGTATAAATAAATTAGTCGCGTTATCTAAGGCTTTGTAAATTATTTCGCCACTTTTTGCATAGGGGGGGTATCAGAATGGGAATGAGGTGATAGAATGGCTAAAATAACATGCCCAACTTGGTTAGATTTAGAATCAAAAAAGGAATGGAAAAGGATAATAAAATTACTCGAAGAAGAGAAAAAAGATTTTACACAAAAAGACTTAAAAGCACTTGAGGGATATGTTGTTAACTATTCTAAATGGAAAAGATGTGAGCAGATAATTTCAGAAAAAGGTTTTTCCATGAAAGTAAATGATGAAGGTTATGAGCAACAAAGACCTGAGATATCAATTGGTAATAAAGCGCAACAAGAAATGCGAAGTTGGATGAAAGAATTAGGATTAACTGAAGCTAGTAGAGCAAGAATGAATAAAAATGCTGCTACATCTATAACAGATGGTTACAATGATGATGATAAAAAGATGGAAGCATTATTAAATGATTAATCATGATCTACTTGAAAAACTTGTTGAAGCAAATAAAGAATATCAATCATCATTTACACTAGAAGAAATACTTATAGAACTAGAAGAAAAATGGGAAGATAATAAGTATTATTTTGATAAAAAAGAAGCAACAAAGATATGGGACTACATAGGACTTTTAAGAAATGATAAAGGTACTTCAAGAAAGTTTAATATACTAAGATTCCAATTCGAAATAATAACAGAAATACTTTGTGTAAAAAGAAAAAAAGATAATATCAGAAGATTTAGAGAGGCTCATATAAACGTGGGACGTAAAAACTCTAAGTCTTTTTTAGTTGGGATAATTATGAGTTACCTTTTCTTTTTTCAGAAAGAAATATTCGGAGCATTATTCATTATCACAGGAAATACTACTAAACAAGCTACAGAACTTTATAACACATTCAAATGCTTTGTAAAAAGTAATAAAGCACTAAAGAGAAGATGTAAAATAACTGATTCTAGAAAAGAAATAATTCATAAAGCGACAGAAAATAAACTTGTCGTATTATCTAATGATGGTGGCGGTGCGGATTCATATGCAGATTATTGTTTTGCATGTGATGAAATACATGAGTATGCATCTGATGAAATTTACGGTAAGTTAAAAACTGGGCAAGGTATATTTGATGATGGACTAGCAATTACATTAACTACTGCATCAAGTGGAGAAGATCCAGCAAACTTAGAAATGCAACTTTATAATGCTAGTAAGACCATTGAAGAAGGTAAGTACACAGATGATACTTTTTATCACAAGATTTATGAAGCTGATAAAGACTGTAAGATTGATGATGTAACTCAATGGTTTAAAGCAAACCCTGCTCTAGGGTTATTTAGAAAAGTTGAAGATATAGTCAATCTTTGTAATAGAGTTGCGTTAATGCCACTTCAAGAAAATATGTTCAGGAGAATGTTTCTTAACCTTCATGTAGCAACGGACCATATCAAGAATGCTATAAATATGGAATTATGGAATGAATGTGTTGAAGATATTAAGCTAGAAGATTTTAAGGGTATGAAATGCTGGTGTGGTTTAGATTTATCAAGTCAGCATGATATAACAGGATATTTATTAGTATTTTATAGCGAAGAAACAGATAAATTTTATATATTTCCATTTCTATTCACTGCAAAAGACACTGTTGTGGAACGTGAGGAGAAGGATGGGAACCCTTATTCTGACTGGATTCGTAAAGGTGAGGTTATTGCAACAGAAGGAAGGTATATAAAATTCAATCATATGCTAGATAAAATGATGGATTTAAGCCTAGAATATCATGTTGAAAAGCTTGGGTTTGATAGATTTGGTAGTCCAACGATAATGAATGTATTAGAAAATGAGTGGGATATAGTTCCTTTGGGACAAGGAACAGCAACAATGACTAAGTTTATCAACTCATTTGAGAATTTACTTATAGATCATAGAATTGTCATAGCAAAAAATAGTTGTTTTGATTTCATGGCTAAGAATTGTGTAGCAGTATATAATGAGCAGCTTGATTGTAAGTACAGTAAAAAGAAATCTAAGTTTAAAATTGATGGAATTATAGCTATGTTAATGGCTTTAGGGTTAGCAGTTGAAGATAATGATGTTGATGGTTATAGTGCATTAGATGCATTAAATAATATAGATTGGGGTGATTAAAGTGAGGAAAGTATTGAGTTTTTTTAAGAAGAAAGAAACAAAAGTAGATATATTAGTTATTACTTCATTCATAACACTAGTTGGAACTACATTGGCATTAAATATATATATTGGATTTTATTTGTTAGCTCTTATTTTACTTTTAATAGCTTGGGTTCTTGCTAAAAGTTGAAGGGAGGTGAATGAATGTTTGGTAAAATACTAGAAAAAAGAAGTAGTATTAACATAGATGGGTTTGACTTTGGGTCATGGCTAAGTGGAAAAGATGTTTTAGGTGCTGAATTAAATGAAAATTCATACTTTACGGCACTAAATAAGCTTAGTGATTCGGTTGCAAAGTTGCCTATAATGGTAAAACAATTCACAGAGAAGGGTGAAATTGAAGCTAAAAAACACTATTTATGGGACATTTTAAGCCTAAAACCTAACAGTGAAATGAATGCTTTTACAGCTATAAAATCCTTAATTATGATGTATAAACACTTTGGAATGGCTGGATTGTACATAAATAGGGATTACAATGGAAATGTTCAAAGCTTAGTGCCAGTTAGAATAGATCAAGTTTTAGCTGATAACGTTGGATTGTTTAATTCTAACTTAAAAAATAAAGTATTAATCTATTTTACATGTATTAATGCTATGGGAAGTTGTTTTGATAAGGACATAATAATACTGAGAGATAATTCAATTGATGGAATTTACTTTAAGCCTACTAGACAATATTTAAAAAATGCAATAGATACTAGCATGAGTGCCCAAGATTATCAAAAAGACTTGTTTAGCAATGGACTAACTAATAAAGCAGTAGTTCAATTAACAAGTGATATCAAGGACGAAAAAGATTTAAAGAAAATACAAGATAAATTTAACAGATTGTATAGTAATAATGGCAGAATATTCACGGTTCCTGCGGGATTTAACATTACACCTATGAATTTATCGCTTGCTGATTCTCAATTTATTGATTTAAAGAAATTTTCTAAACAAGATATAGCTAATGCAATTGGAGTTCCTTATGCATTACTGGAGAATGGAACATTATCCGAGCAGGAAACAATATCGTACTTAGATAATACTATAAGCCCTATATTAATCCAATTAGAACAGGAATTTGACTATAAATTGCTAGAAAGTGACATGAAACAGGGATATAAGATTAGATTTAATGTAAATTCTATGCTAAGGACAAGTCCATTGATACAAAAAAATATAATAATTGACTATGTTAAGAATGGTATTTATTCACTTGAATATGCACGTAATATATTAGGTGTAGATTATGAGTTTGAAAATGAAACAATAACATTGCCAAGTGGTCAAATATTACTTAAAGATCTATTAAATGGTCAAGCAACTTGGCAAAAATCTAATAATACTACTACGGATGGAGGTGGAGAAAATGGATAAAAGAGAGTTTAGAAAAGTAAATTCATATGAAATTAGACAGGCACAAGATAATAACACTACTGAAATAGATGGATATATAGCTAAATTTGATAGTGTTACAGAGTTGTGGGATGGATTTTTTGAAAAAATCGACAGAGGAGCTTTTGATAATACATTAGCCGATGGGCATAACATATTTTTATTATATCATCATCAATGGGATAAGCCTTTAGCAAGTACATCTACTGGAACATTAGAACTTAGTACAGATAATATAGGTTTAAGATTTAAGGCTACATTAAATGAAAATCTTTCATACTCTAAAGATACAATAGAATTAATTAGACAAGGATTAATACAAGGTTGTTCTTTTGGGTTCAGCTGCGTTAGAGAAAGTTGTGAATGTAATTGCACAGATGATAGCATGACTAGAACGTTACTTGAGGTAACATTGTATGAAGGTTCAGTATTATGCACACCTCAATACGAAGATACAACTGTATTTGCAAGAGCTAAAGAAGTTGCAGCAGAAGAAAGAAAGAAGTTGCAAGAAACAAGTGATTTAGAAATAAGAAAAAGAAAATTAAATGTTGAATTAGAGCTACTTAATTAGTGGTTCTTTTTTTATACAAAGCTTTAGGAAACTAAGGCTTATTTTTATACCCAAAATTAAAATTGAAAGCGAGGATTTGAAATGACAATAGCAGAATTAAGAAAATTAAAAGCTAAAAAGGTGACAGAAGTAAGAACATTAAATGATGAAAACAAAGTTGCAGAGGCAGAAAAGGTATTAGAAGAAGTTAGAAGCTTAGATAAACAAATAACTATTGCTGAAGAACTTGAAGCAGAAGAAAGAAAAATACTTGAAGCACAACAACTTGAAAAAAGAGGTTTAAATGGCAGTGGTAAAAATGAAGAGGTAAGAACTCAAGAACAATCAGATGCTATGGAATTAAGAGCAATTATTAAATCTATGGCAAACAAGTCTGTAAGTGAAGAAGAAAGAGCATTACTTGCAAATAGTGGTTCTAACGGTGAAGGTTACATATTACCAGTAACAGTTGTTACTAAGATTAGGGCATTAATTAGACAATACAAAACATTTAGAGATGTAGTAGGATATATGCCTTCGACAACTTTAACTGGTTCATTCCCAGTTGAAAACTTTGAAACAGTATCAGGGTTAGTTGATTTCGCAGAAGATGGTTCAACTTTACTTACTGAAGCAACAGACATTAAATTTAAGAGTGTGTCTTATGCACTTAAAGAAAAAGGGGCATTCGTTGCATTATCTAATACATTATTAGCTATGACAGATAATGATTTAATCGCATATGTTGCACAAGTATTCGCTAAAAAAGCAATGATTACTGAAAATACAATGGCAGTTGCTACATTAAAAGCCAATAAGACAATCAAGGCATTAACAGATTGGAAGGGACTTAAGAAATCATTGAATGTAGATTTGGATCCATCAGTTCTTTACGGAACTGTAATTGTTACTAACCAAGACGGATTTGACATGTTAGATAGTGCG
>JAUZPI010000120.1 GCA_030706015.1 Bacillota bacterium | reverse complement strand
TTTCTGTAAGAGATTCTACTGTAACCTCTAAGGTCTTTAAAACATTGAAGCCGGTATTGGAATGCAATATTCTTGAAGCATAAAATGGCCCCTTGTTAGGATCACTGAACATTCTATTAATCTGTTCCTTTAAGCCTTCTGATATTTCTCCTGGGTATTGCTTTTTAACCTTTGAATACTCGTCAATACAATCTCTTAGATATTCATTTAGCTCATCGTTCATGTTAACTGCTTCTTTTTTGATTACATTGTCATAATTATATTTTTCTCTGTTCCTATATCCAGGCACAGGCTTTCTTCCTGCTAATTGACTTTCAAATCTGCCTATAACAGAATCCTCGTCCAGCCTCATCATCCTTATGAATTGATCCGCATCTTGCTCTGTCGGAGCTTTCTCAAACATTTTATCCATCTTTTGAAATAATCTATATGCTATATATGTAGTTATTTCTTCTATAGGTAAAACCGCTGAAGCCGCACCAATTATATTATATTTGTAGTTAGCTGAATAAGGCTTTGCCATATTCTTAATATTTGTATCTATGTTGCTTATATAATCATGAATAGCAAATTCTTTTCCTGCTGCTCTTTCTTCACTTGCCATAAAATTTGTTATGTTTTCTGCAGTAACATTCATGCAGTAATCATAAGCATTCTCCAGCATTTTTCCCTGTTTATTAGTAGCAGAGATCAAATGGCAGAGATCAAATGGAGGCATTGGGCAATCCACTTGAAGAGAATTTTTGTATCTTTGTTTAAATCTATCTCCTCTTTCAGCTATATTCATTAAATAATCTAATTCTTTTAGGGCTGCATAGCCATTTTTCATTATATAATTTCTTTCATGCATGCCAAGGCCTCTTGAAAGATTTACATCTGGAGTAAACAGATAACCTAATACATTTACCTTATCTATACCTGACCCTCCAAAATTTCTTTCCATTATACCTCTTACTATATAGGCAATATCTAAGAAACAGCCAGAACCTGTTCCACCGGATAAACCTGTAAGTATAAATACATCTAATTTTTCCTTTTTACCTCTTAAAAGGCCATTTATCTTCTTCTCTATACTGTCTACAACTTCATTTATCTTTGTGAACATAAGCAGTCTTCCTGCCTGTCTTACACCACTGGCACCCTTCATACCATCAGAGATGTTTAGTTCTGGTGACAGCCATTCTGTTATAGATGGATCTAAAACCTTTCTATCGTTTAATATAGATCCTATTTCAGCATTTGAAAGAAGTACTAATTCACTTTGAGAATCTAAACCTATGCCTTTATATTTTTTGTTCTTTTCCTCATTATTAGTTTCAAAGCCCAAGAACTCTATCTTATCTGGCTTTTCCTTTTTAATCTTTGTTATAGGGTCTTCTGGCAAAGTAAATCTTCTGTTTATTTGATACTTAAGCCTAAGCATAGCATCAATCCCTGTACCCCCAAGGCCTATAACAAGCATTGGATTATCTATTGTATCCACACGGATTTTATCGCTTATTATTCCTCCGCCCTTACTTACCTCAAGCTCTTCTAAGTGTTCCCTTATTAAAGCATTCATGTTTTTTCCTCCCTATCCTATACTCCTAATTAGTATAAAACTCCATAGTAACACTCTTTGGTACTTTGTTTAATCTTATTACAATTCTCTCTCCATTGTGTAATATCAACTTACTGTCTCCATCAATGTTTCTTCCTGATTTTTGTATTATGCAGCCAGATTCGTTTTTAACCTCTACGCTGTCATCATCTCTAAATAAAAATCTTAATTTTTCTGTTTCACTATACTGCTCCTTTAAACCAAGCAATTCAAATAATGAAAAACTTCCTTTGTAGGTATCCAGGTTTCTATATAGAGGCGGATCTGCTATTGCTGTATTTTCATCTCTAACCTGCAACATTGCCCGTCCGAAACCTTGTCTATTTTTCTTTTTATATATCAATACTAAAATTACCGCAAGAGTTATTAATATCATTGCTGCTACAATACCTATAATAAGACCAGTGCTTCCACTATCATTTGTCTTGGCAGGTTTTGATACTGCTACTGCACCACCGCCTATTACAACCGGCGTGCTTTCTCTTGAGAAGCTCTTTCCATCAACAGTTACTTTAAGTTCATATTTATCATCACTAGGCATAGTGAAGCTTCCTGTAAATGCACTGCCGCTATTAGTTAAGCTTACCTCTTTTGAGGAATTATCCTTAAGATTCTTTATAGTAAGCTTTGCACTCATATCTTTATAAAGGTCCTTATCATCTACCTTTTGAGAATTGCTTGCAAGGTAAGCATTAATATTTACCTTATCTCCCTTATGTACGCTTTGAGGAGTTATTTGTGCTTCCACCTGTAAGTCATAGTTGAATATAAGGCTGACTTGAATCTTATCTCCACTAACTCCCTTTACTTTTAGTGTCCAATCCCCTTGTGCTGGTTTTACAATCTTAAGCAGAGAATATTTTTTTGAACTAGTCAATATATTGTTAGTGGAAGGTACTGGCTCTTCAGTACCTTTTGGATCTATAAGTTTTACCTGCACTGGATTAGTTGAAATCATAGATATATTAGCTTCCATCACACTTGAATTAGGAATTGAAAACTTTACATCCTGATAATCTCCATTAGCTTGTATTGTTCCTGCATCCATAACCTTTAGCTTTAAATTATCTGCGAATATATCTCTCAATATTGTAGGCAAATCTTGAGCTGTATTGGTTATGAAACTCTTTCCATCAGTACCTTGAGAAATACTACCTAATTGATTTTTATCTACAGAACCATCTGCATTAAGACCTATTGTGTAAACAGGATATCCTTTATCATGAGCTTCCTTTATAGCATCGTTTAAATCCTTCAGGGATGCATCTGAATTTCTCTGAGGATCGTTTTTTCCATCTGAAAGAAGTACAATGACAGGCTTGTGAGTACTATCATGACCACTGTCCATAAGCTGTACTGCCCTTTTAAGCCCCAATCCCGTATCAGTCTTTTGACCAAATGGAATTCCCTCAATCATGCTCTTTATGCTATCCTTATCCTGAGAGGAACTAATCTTATCTAAGCTTTTTTCTCTCACAATATTATCTGAGTATGCAACTAAACCCACCTTATCACCTTGAACATGACTCATATCTAGGAACATTTTTATAGCCTCTGTTCTTATTTCTTCAGGATCACTAGTGCTCATAGAACCACTGGAGTCAAGAACAAAAACCACATCCATATTTGAAGATGTCCCCAAATTCTGAGCATGTATTACTGGTACATAAAAAATTTGGAACATAAAAATTAATATACATATAAACGAATTCCTAATAAATTTCCGATTTTTCATTTAGACTACCTCCATATTAGTTTAGACGATAGTGAACCCTAAAAACCCATACTTAAATTATAAACAATCTCATACAAGTTTTCCATTTTATAAAACTTAAATTATTATTAATATTTGTTGACGATGTTTCACATACTCCTATTTAAATATACTATTATCCAACTGATTAAGTAACCATATCATAGGCTCCTTTGAACCATAAGTATTAAATTCCTTCTTCCCATCTAGTTGACCAAGAATTGTAACAGGAAAAAACTTATAATTAGAAAATCTATATTCTAACTTTCTTAAAAATTTTTCTTCTCCTGCACCTTTTAAAAACTCTTTGCATATTTCACTTTGAAAATCCGTTATATTTTTTTCACCTTCATTATCTAGAGGCATTTTTTCTTTTAACTTATCTTGCAAATTAAATACATCTACCTTATTAATGATTATTGCCAGAGGTTTATTTATAATTTCATCTGCCCTGATACCATAATTACTTTGAAGATTTATCAACATAAAATCAAGTATATCATTCAACTCCATACTGCTTGGCTTACTATTTACAAAATCCTCTGAAACCTTATATTTATCAGCTATTTTATGTATACTAAGCGGGTCAATTATAAATACAATACCACTGCAATACTCATAATACCTTTGCTCCCTTAAAGCAGTTTCATCCTCAAACATTTCTCCAGCCACATCATATAGATATATTAGTCTCTCCTTTAAACTGCTAGGATTTACAAGAAAATTAAATGCTGCTATTTTAGTTTTTGGAGTCTTTAATGGTAAAACTCCATTTTTTAATAATTGTGCTTTTTCCTTATAAAAAGCTTGTTGATTACTATTTAAAAATCCTATACTCCATTTTTTATTTCTTTCAGCCTCTTCCGCAAGTTCACTTACAGCTGAATATATAAAACAGGTTTTTCCTACAGATTCCCCTCCCATTACTGGTATACATAAAGGAATGGCCTCTCTGGTATTCAACTCTTTTTTGCAGCTTGGACATATACTTTTGAGCTTACTTCTTCCATTAAAAAAGGTGGATGGCAGCCTGTTGCCGCAGCAGCATTTCCTTTTAATAATTCCATACCTGCCAGGAGTAAGCTTTTTATGAACAGCTCCACAGCTTGGACATATGTAATATGGTAAGTATTGTTTCTCATAACAGTATGGGCATGCAGTAAATATATTCCCTCTCAATCTATGAAACTTCTCAATGAAGGATATTAGATATAACAACGAGTACCTTCCTAATGAAGCCAATGCAATAATAAATAAATATACCCCTGAAAAGACCACTCTGATTATATTTCCCCAAACAATAACAAGACTTCTCATTAAAGACGATCTTACTATATAAAAGCCTCTAGCAGCAGTCTCAAAGTTTTTCTTCATCCTGAGTTCTTCAGTCATTGAGGATATTTTATCCTTTGTCCTTGAAGTTTCATAGGTATTTTTAAAATCCTCATAAGCTCTTTTGAAAAAATAGGCCTGAAAAGCCGGCTCCTCGGCATCATTTAATATCCTGTAATCTTCACTTGCAAATTGATGGCCTTCACCTAAAGCCCCCTCTTCTGCAGAAACAGAGGCTTCTGCTGCGTAAACCCCCTTCATCACCTTTATCATGCTTCTATACTTAGCTTTACCACTATCAATGCTTTGTTTTAAGGCTTGAAAATAGTTCCCTACGGGAATAACTGCTCCGTATAAAACCCCTGCAAAAATACCCATGATTCCCGTTATTATAAGTGTAATAATATCCAATATTCCATCAATTACTCCCATATCAATTAGCAGTGTGAATGAGCACTACCGCTATTCACTTCCTTTCATCTCTATATAAACATATTGCTCTACTGTCTAAATATCTTTTTAAAAACAGAAATCTTACTGCTTTTTATAATCTTTTCGTATATATCTTCCCAATCTTCCCTCATCCTAATCTTATTCCTAGTCATTCCAGAAATCTTCTTACTCATGTATTCATCACAAGCTTTTACCCTTTGTTCACTTTTATCGGATAATAATAATACAGACTGCCTCTTTACCTTAATTATTAACTCCTCACTTAAATCATCACTGCTTTTAAAAACATATAGTAGAAAATCCAGCAGTATTTTCACCCCATTTATCTTACACTTTCTAAAATAGTCATTATGCATATATTCATCATCTGCTAAATCTCTTATTACCGTAAGATACTCCTCAAAATACATATCACTGTACTTTTCAACCCAAAGGTACTGCTTCATTCTACCATGTTCAATTTGAGAAGTTAGCATAGGGCATAAATTAGATAAATACCAATTTAATACTTGTTTATAGGTTTGTTCATTTACCTGTTTTAATTCTATATAGGCATATTTTAGATCTATATCATGTATACCTCTTGTTCCTTCTTCCCTTGCTTCATAAAAAAGGTCTTCAATTTCCATACCCAATGAAATAAGTTTAACTATGTCAGGCTTTATCT
This sequence comes from Bacillota bacterium, assembly GCA_030706015.1. Taxonomy (GTDB): domain Bacteria; phylum Bacillota; class Clostridia; order Clostridiales; family Clostridiaceae; genus JAUZPI01. Next base: position 5,155 of record JAUZPI010000120.1, on the reverse strand, counting down.
CTATCTTCTTAGCCTTTTTATATTTCAATAGTTGATATATACTTTCGCCTAATTTCTCATCAGGGTACTGTATATCTAATCCAGCTTCAAACATTTGTATAAACTTTTCAACCACTGTAAAATCTAGTTTTATTGAATTATCCGATAAATACTGGAATATATAAGTATAGTCAGAATAAGCTATAAACTTTTTTCCGTAGATGAATAGTAACTGCCTCAGAGCATCAGAAAAACATCTTATTCGATATTCTGACATTTTTGAGAATGCCTCTTGGCAATAATCTTTAAAGTATTCCATCTTATTCTCTGAACTTTTTAATCCTATATAGTATTCACTAAACAAAAGATCTCTTCCAAGTTCTGTTTTTTCAATACATCTTCTTACTTCCAATGTCCATAGGCTTCCTTTTTCGTCAAATGACTTCATCAAAGTTGCTGCTATATTATCAGATAACCCCTTATTAGCATTAGCATGTTCATAACATTTCACTATGATAAACGCAAAATATCTTTGATTCTTATATAATGCTCTTAATACATAGTCTAGCCCTTCCTGAGAATTTATAAGAACTGTTGTGCAAGCGTCTATAAATTTCATAATCGGACTATCCTTACCGTATTCATCCCAGTTAACGTTTATATTTGCGGCTTTTTCATATACCATGAAATTACTTAACGTTGCAATTAAATAGAATTCAGCATGCCTAACCTTACCTCCACGTAAATGCACTGCTAAATCTTCAAGTCTGTCTGGGCCTATGGATCTTCTAATGAATTCATTAAGACTTTCATTATTCAAATCCCTTATTTTATTGTGAAGTTTGATGATATTATCTATCTCTATATCTTCTAAATCTATCACCATATGAAAAATTGAATTAAAGAAAAAGTCATAGGCCTTTTTCATATAGTTATTTTCTATACCTTTGTTTTTCTCTGAAATCCTAGCGATTTTAAAAAGAAACCTGCTTATAGCTTCTGTCAATTTTAAATCTACTTCATTACTCATCTTGTCCAAGACAGGCTCAACCTGGTTGAATATCAATTCTAGGGTTTCAGTAGAAGCATAATTATTGGCAAAGTTTATGCCACTTATAGTGCTTCTATAATCAACTTTCTCTACTCCTTTTTTCACCATATTATATAGATAGATGCAGTCATCTATTTCTCTATTTAGTTCAATATAATTAAACTTATCTATGAAGGTTATAAAAGGTAACAAGCTCTCCTTAGATATTGTAAATCCTACCTGAGCCAATTTCGAAAACTTATAATCATTATCCACACTGCTGCTAACACCAGATGAAAAATCAAATATGTAATATTGATATTCCCTTTGAACCTCCGAGAAGGCAAATCCGCTGCCTTTTTTGGGAGATGCACATAGTATATAATTTGTGTTTTCTGGGTTATAGGCATAAGTAGTAAATGATATATTATTTGCAAGCTTTCTAGGCATACTCATTTGAATTGAAGCCACCCAAAAAGCCCCACTTTTATAGCTATCACCAAAGATTATTCTTCTCTTCTTCTCGTTATAATCTATTAACGCATTCACTACATTTTTAAACAGCTTACTTCTTTTTTCACCTATTTCACAGTTTCCCTTTAGAAATTCTCCTATGCTATCTAGGGTTATAATATCACCTAAGGATATATCATTTAATGTGGATAATGGCATTATATTTTCAGAGTTTTCTTCTTCCTCTGTAAGACAATCTCTAAACACCGATGAACCAAATAGCTGTATAGAATAAAAACTGTCTATATCCTCCTCGAAAACGAGTACGTGACAGAAATAGTTGCCATACCGTCCTGAATAATCTTTCCCTGTATATTTGGCTTGGCAAATGCACTGCCTGCCAGTTTTTAATCTAAAAAAAGAAAACGCCGTTGGAAACAGTTCCTCAACTTCTTTTTTTGTGGGCTGAGTAGGCAAATTATCTGGAGGGATATATACACAATGCCCTTCGATTTCTACTTTTTCTTCCTCCGATATCCCTTCTGACATAGAATAGGTTTGAAATCCAGCCCCTAAAGACAATCCCTTTCTACATGAAGTATAAAACAATTGTTGAACCTTCATATATCTATTTCCTCTTTTCTGATTTAATAAGTTTCCTTTTCCATAATAACCATAAAAATGGGTCTTCAACCCTATGAGGTCTTAACTTACCTATCTTATTGCTTTCCGGATTACAACCTAAGGCTGTTATTCCAAAATAGGCATGCTCCTTAAAATTTGCACTCAGCTGATTTGCGAAGTTTTCTCCGCCCCAGCTTCTTACTAAGGACTCCATAAATCCATTCACATCTTCGAAGTCTCCTAAATCGAATTTTCCCTGCTTTACGTGTTTGCTAGGATAATTTATGCAGCTGGATGGATCCATAAGCGCAGCTACTGCATCCATCTTTGAAAATGCTACTGCCACAGGTATTTCTATTAGCTTATTCATATTAATTCCCTTAGCTTTTCTTATAAGATTAGCAGTCCTAGCCAGCAAATCCTCCATTTCTGTATTTTGTTCAGGTAATGGAGTGCCCACTGGCAATCCTTCTCTTACCTCGGGTAATTGCAATGGATCAAGCAAGAATATTATTCCTGAAGAATTATATATGTATTTATTTACAGTCTGCATTACATCTTCTTCATTCAAATCCTCTCCGGCAGTATCAAAGAAAGCAACAGTTACCACATTATTTATCTTCTTACTCTTTAGAAGCCCCCCCAAAATTCCATCTTCTTTAAAGGTAAGGGTATATATAAGGGGCTTTCTAACAGATGAATCAGTTCTAGCTGAACGTGTAACTCTAATAACTTCATTTTTCCTAAACACAGGATAGTAAAAGTCGTTTCTATACCTTTTTATGGTTTCGTCATTAATAGGTTGAAGGCTGCAGTTAAATGCTGTTCCTATCTCGTTCATTATCTTATCAATGAGTACCGATATATAATGACTTTTTCCAGCTTCTTTTGCTCCTATTACTGCAAATATAAGATCTTCATATTCGCCAACAGTATATGGAAGCTCGGAATGGCAAGTAGGACACAGACGCACTGTTGTTTTACCTCCACATTTAGGACAAAATGCCTCCTTCGGCATTACATTCTTTTCATCTTCGCTCATATTTTTTATAACTCGCCCTTTTAATTGTTCAACTCCGAACATGTCAGTAAACTTATCATCTTTTTCGTAGGCACATTTCTTTGGATCACTGCTGCAGCGAAATTCTACTTCATTAAGCTTATGTTCTGTAAAACAAAAGGGGCATATATATTTAGACTTTTTAATCAAACTCATGTTTTACCCTCCACTATTACGTTTTTTATTTAAACATTAATTTTTCTCTAGCTGGTGATATAATCCTAAACAGCTTACCGTTGTTATCATCTAACATAAACAGTTTTACATACATATTCTTCATAAAATTATCTAAAGGCAGCTCCACAGTGTTAGGTTTGCTGTTTGATAAAACTACAGAGTCCAATCGGCAAATGCTCTCTCCGTCAGACTTTTGTATAGGTAAGTTACCCACCTTAGCTATTAACACAGTAGGTGGTAAATTAACCTCTTTTTCCTCCGTTCTAAACTCTATCTGCATTGATTTTATCTTTCCTAAGAGATTTCTTTTAATTTTCAAATCATAATATATCTCTATAACAGGTTTATTTACTATAAGTCGATGTTTTCCTTCTAAATACTTAGTCCTGCCGGCTTCCTGTACCACTGGAAATATGGAGAAATAGTAATTGCCCTGCTCTACCTTATTTATAATAAATTCGCCTTCTATTTCATTACCTCGTCTTTCTACTATGCTGCAGGTACTCATCTCCTCATCGGCATACTTAGGAAATTTATCAAGCCTATAGCCAACCACTACTTTTGATATTCCTTTTGGCCAATTCCACTGAAGAGATAATTGATTGTATTGAATATCTCCTCTAATAACAGAAATATTTTCTGGTTGTTCCTCTATCTCTTCTGGTTCTTGCGTTATAGGGTTATCTTTAGCTTCTAAAACTTCGTCCTTAATTTCAATTAACTCATCATTACATATACTATTTTTTTCGTCCTTATCATACTGTAATTCTGATTCCGTATTCACTTCATCAATTTTCCCACTTTGTTGAAGTTCTTTCAGCTTTAATACCTCTTTTACCTCTAATAATTCATCAATATGTTCCTCATCTTTCTTTTCCGTAATATATTCACTATTATTAACCTGAAAATCCAAGTAGCTTTTATCTCCAGTAATTAATGATATCTTTTCTCTTATCTCCAACTCAGACAGGGAATTAAATTCCCCCGCAAGATTATCTATCTCATCATCTGATAATTCATCCTTAACAGATAGTATTGTTTCAATCTCCTCTTCTAGTTCATTAAATTCTTTTAATTTTTGATCTTCATCCAAAGGTTATCACCTCATCCTAAAAAAGTAAATTTCTATAAATAATTATCTCATAAAAATACCTTTTTATAAAGATAAGCCATTTAAGCAAAATCCGCTATAGAAAGTCAAATAATTTCATAAAATCTTAATAAATCTGTAATAATTAAAAAAAGTATGTGATACATCCTCTACATTTTAGAAATGTAGGAAATCTTCAAAAAATACCAAACTGATGCGTTATACACACCAGTTTCGTATTTTAAAACTTAAATTTTAATATTTTGCCTTCCAAGTTTTCTGCAGTCTTATCTAGATTTTCTGCTGATAATACTACTTCCTGCAAACCTGCTGATTGTTCTTCTGAGGCTGCACTTACTTCTTGAGATGTTGCAGCTGTTTCTTCTGACACTGAAACAACACTATCTATATTGTCAATAATCTCATTCTTATGTTCATCTATATTTACTAACGCAAAATAAACCTTTTCTATATTGGATTGAAGTTTATCCAAATTTCCCTTTATACCTTCAAAGCTATTACTTGTCAAAATTACGCTTTATTCGGTGTTTTCATTTATCTTTACTAGGTTTCTTATCTTCTAAATTACAGTAGTTATATTGTAAGCGTCAAAAATTCTCCGTATTCATTTTTAGAAACATATTTGATAAACTAAATCCAGCAGTAAGCAAGATCCTAAGATTGGCTTTACTGCTGGATTTTATTTTTTAGCTTCTTTGCCATGAAGATTTTTATTTTGAAG
>JAUZPI010000012.1 GCA_030706015.1 Bacillota bacterium | reverse complement strand
TGGTTATATCCTCAATTAAAATAGTCTAGCTATAGGTGAAAAAACTAATCCACAGCGTCTTATGTTATTATAGTAAATTATCTTTAAGATAAGAAAGGAAAAGTATAATGAATTTACTATGAGTTCATTATACAAGGTGAATAGATGAATCGTTTTAAATCATTGTTTATTGGAATTGGAGTTGCAATTTTTAATTTTATAGCGTCATTTATGCAAGTATTTAAGCCTGAAAGATGTACAGGATCCTGTGGTTCCTGTGGATTGGCATGTGCAGAGCCTGTGGTGGGTTTGGTTAGTGTTGGCGTTATTGTTATAGTATGGCGCAAATTAAAAGTGCGATTTAAAAAATTAAAACATAAATAGACTAGTACTGATCAACATAAATTACTAAGCAGATATATTGACAAGTTTATTCTTAAAGGTTAAAATATAGTAAAACACTAGGATTAATAGGTTATTTATCTGTAAGATTTACATTGTTGACCAGAAATACTGGAGACTAAGTTGAATTTGTATTAATTTATACTTTCAACTTGGTCTTTTTTTATTAATTAAAACTTGTATAAGGATGTGAGATAATGCTTCAAAGTAGTACTTTAAAAGTATATGGAATGACATGTGTTTTATGTTCATTTACTATTGAATCAACTTTAGAAAAAATTGAAGGCATCAAGAAAGTAAATGCGTATTATACCACTGAAAAAGTTAAATTTGAGTATGATGATTCCAAAGTAGACTTAAATCAAATAAAGAAAAAAATTGAATTATTAGGCTTTTCGCCAAATGATAATGAAACTTTAGAAATTCAGATTAATCATGGGGAATTTCAAAGAAAGAAATTGAAAAATCAGGTTATTATATCAGCAATATTAAGTTTTCCTCTATTTCTAGCAATGGTCTTAGCAGGGGTAGGTTTCTGTCATGATAATATAGATCCTTTTTCAACAACAAAGCTGGGAGCTTTTATTGAAATTTTAAGATACAAAGCTTTGGTACTTCATAATTGGAAACTGCAATTAATTTGTGCTACTCCTGTTCAGTTTATTATTGGATTTAGATTTTACAAAAGCTCTTTTTTCGCAATTAAGGCAAAGAGAGCAACAATGGACTTATTAGTGGCTTTAGGCACAACAGTTGCTTATTTTTATAGCTTGTATATTTCACTATTTGAGACTAATGCCTATGTTTTTGGGATGAAAAATATTTACTTTGAGGCTTCTGCTACAATAATTACACTTGTTTTGCTTGGAAAGTATTTAGAATTAATTGCTAAGGGAAGAACATCAAAAGCTATAGAAACCTTGATTCAAAATAAGCCCAAGATGGCAAAGGTTTTAATAGAGGGAGTAGAAAATGATATACCAATTGATGATGTTGCAATAGGTGACATTATTATTGTAAGGCCAGGAGAAAAGATACCCGTTGATGGTGTAATCATAGAGGGATTTTCTACAATTGATGAGTCAATGATAACAGGTGAAAGTATTCCAGTAGAAAAAAGGGAACATGACTTTGTAGTAGGAGCATCCATTAATAAATTGGGAACATTTAAATTTAGAGCCACAAAGGTAGGAAACGAAACTGTTTTTGCAAATATTATTAAGTTAGTTGAAGAAGCTCAAGAAAGTAAAGCTCCAGTTGAAAAAATAGCCGATAAGGTATCTACTTATTTTATTCCAATGGTTTTAATTATATCTATCTTAACTTTTATAATTTGGTTTGTGTTTATTTACGATGGACAATTTTTTCTACTAGATAAGGCAATCATTAATGCAGTAGCTGTCCTTGTAGTCTCTTGTCCATGTGCACTAGGTCTGGCGACGCCAACAGCTATAATGGTTGGTATGGGTAAAGGGGCACAAAGGGGGATATTGATAAAGGATGGTGAGAAATTAGAAAAAGCCAGTAAAACAAATGTGGTAGTATTTGATAAAACAGGAACTCTAACTACAGGCATGCCGGAGGTTATAGATTTTATTTTATTAAATAAAGAAAAAGGCATTAAAGATAAAGATAGTTTTATAAAACTAGCATCTATAGTTGAAAAGAAATCTGAGCATCCTTTAGGGGTTTCAATTTATAAATTTGGTAAAGAAAAGCTTGGGTCTCAAGTGGAAGATCCGGATTTTTTTGAGGCAGTTCCAGGAAAAGGAGTAAGAACTTTTGTTCATGGGAAATTAGTATTAGCTGGTACTAAGAAATTTTTAGTAGAGAATAGTATTGATTTAGGAAGTTTTGAAGAAGGTGAATTTTCAAAAGAGGGTATCAATAGTTCTGTACTAATAGCAGTAGATAATTTATTAATTGGAGCTATTTTATTGAGAGACAAGATTAAGAAGAATTCAAAAGGTGTTGTTAGTGAACTTCAAAAGATGGGAATTGAAGTTTATATGTTGACTGGCGATAATCTAAAAACTGCTAATTATGTTGCAAATGAATTAGGAATAAAAAATGTACTAGCAGAGGTATTACCCGAAAATAAAGCTTTGGAAATAGCAAATCTAAGAAAAGCTGGTAGGGTTGTGGTTATGGTGGGAGATGGCATAAATGATGCCCCAGCTCTTGCAAACGCGGATATAGGTTTTGCCATTGGCTCTGGAACAGATGCAGCTATAGAAACATCAGATATTGTTATACTACAGGAGGATTTGTTTGCTTTGACATTAGCAATAAAATTAGCAAAAAAGACCATGAGAAAGATAAAACAGAACCTATTTTGGGCATTTATATACAATCTAATAGGAATACCAATAGCTGCTACTGGACACTTAAACCCAGTTGTAGGAGCAGCAACAATGGCATTAAGTTCAATATCTGTTTTACTAAATTCATTAAGTTTAAAAAGATTTAAAGCTTAAGAGGTTATAGTTAGGTGGTGTAAAAATGTGCAGTGGTTTTCATTATATATTACAATTTTTTCTAAATTTATTTTTATTGAAGTATTTGCCCGATTTGGGTACTAATGCTAGTTATGGCTTGTTATTTATATTTGGTGTTTTAACATCCTTTCATTGCTTAGGGATGTGTGGAGGTATTGCTATATCACAAACTATAAAACAGGATAAAAATAAAAGCGAAAATTCTCATACTAACTCATGGAAATTTTATATTCCTTCTTTTCAATATAACATCGGACGAGTTATATCCTATACAATCATCGGTGGTATTGTTGGGGGGATAGGAAATATTGTAGCTTTTTCTGGAGTGCTTAAGGGGATTATACCTATCCTTGGTGGTGTCTTTATGATTATAATGGCTATAAATTTATTAGGTATTTTTCCAGTTTTAAGAAGATTCAATATTAGAATGCCGCTTATATTTGGAAAAAAGATAAGAAGTAGTAATAATCTCGGCCCTTTGATAGCTGGATTACTTAGCGGCTTAATGCCCTGTGGTCCGCTGCAGATAATTCAACTATATGCCCTAGGAACAAGAAGTATCATCTTTGGGGCAATATCTATGTTCTTCTTTTCCTTAGGAACAGTACCTGTAATATTTGTTTTTGGAGCAGTAAATTCTATAATAAATAAAAGATATTCAAATATAATTCTAAAGGCTAGTGCAACACTAGTTGTTATTTTAGGTGTAGTTATGATAAGCAGAGGTTTATCTTTAGTTGGGGTTTCTTCAGATATAAAAGTTATCTCACATAATAAAAGTAATGGGGCTGTTGCAAAAATAGATGGTAATATCCAGGTTGTAACAATGAATTTAAAAGAAGATAGTTACGAACCAATAATTGTTCAAAAAGGAATTCTAGTAAGGTGGATAATAAAAGCTAAAGCTGACAAAATAAATGATTGCAATAATACAATAATTATTTCAAAGCTTAAGATTGAGAAAAGTCTAGTTGATGGAGATAATATTATAGAGTTTACCCCAATAGAGAGTGGTGAAATACCATATGCATGTTGGATGGGGATGATTAACAGTAAAATAACAGTAGTAGATGATATTAAAACTATAAGTTCAAAATAATATGAAAAAACTCCTTCTTGCTAGTTGAGGAAAGTGATAAGCATCCATTCACAAGGAAGTTTTGTATAGTATTTTCACATAGTTATTATTTTAGGTTATATTGACAATTAATGTTGATAATATTATAATAGCAATAAATACTATAAAACATATCGACTTAACAGGAAATAAAAATACTAACTACACATTTCTGATTTAAGTGTATTTACATGTAAAGCATAATTTTATATTGTGAAACGTTGACCAGACAAACTGGAGGCCAGAACAACTCATTTAAGAGATTGTTACTGGCCTTTTTTACTATATAAAATACGTGAAGGTGGGATAATATGTATAACAAAATAAGGCAATTATCTAAAGAAATTTTTCCAAAGATTTTAGAAGTAAGAAGAGAACTTCACAGTCATCCCGAATTATCAAATGAAGAGTACTATACTTCAGAAGTTATTAAGAATTTTTTAAAGGAAAATGATATTGAATATTCTCAACTTGGAGACAGTACTGGAGTAATAGCAATAATTAGGGGTGAAAAACAGGGAAAAACTTTAGGAATTAGAGCAGATATAGATGCTCTTCCAATACAAGAAGAAACTGAATTACCCTTTAAATCAACTGTAAAAAATGTAATGCATGCCTGTGGTCATGACTTACATGTCTCAACTGTGCTGGGTGCAGTATATGTGCTTAAGCATTTTAAGGAACAAATTAATGGTAACATAAAATTTATTTTTCAACCAGCAGAGGAGGATGGTCAAGGAGGATTTAAAACTATATATAAATGGGGAGCATTGAAAAATCCAAAAGTAGATGCTTTTGTAGGAGTTCATGTATTCCCAGAAGTATCCGTAGGGCAAATAAGCATAAAAAATGGGGTAATTGCTTCAGCTGCAGGAGGGTTTACTATAAATATTAAAGGTAAAGGCGGCCATGGTTCTGCCCCATACCAAACTATCGATCCTGTATTAATAGGCTGCCGAGTAGTAGAAGCACTTCAATCAATTATAAGTAGAGAGGTGGATTCATTAATACCTTCAGTATTATCTGTAACCACATTTCATGCTGGTCAAAAATCAAATATTATACCGGAAGAAGCTATTATAACCGGAACAATACGTTCTGCAAGTTCAGAACAAGTAGAAAATATATTTAATCGAGTGAAAAGAACAGCAGTAGGTATTGCTAATGCCTCAGAGGCTGAGGCCTATGTAGAAGGTGGATTAGGTGTATATGCAGTAGAAAATGATAAAGAAATTACTGAAAAATTTGCTAAAGCTGCTTCAAAGGTAATTGGCAGCGAAAATGTAATATGGACAGACAGATATTCATTAGGGTCAGACGATTTTGCTTATTATGCAAAGGAGGTACCTTCTATATATTTTAAATTAGGTATAAAAAATGAAAGCATCGGCGCAATTTATCCTAATCATAATCCTAAATTTGCAGCAGATGAAGATAGTTTAGAGATTGGAACAAATGTTATTTCAGCATTCGCTTTAGATTTTATTAATAATTAATTTTTAAATGGAGGTATAAAAATGGCAATTAATTTAAGAAGTCCTGAAGTGGAGATACGGGAGAAAAGATTAAAGTCTTTACTTTCATATAATGGCTCCGCTAATGACCTAAATGAAAGATCTAATACAGGTGTTTTAAAATGTCGAGAAGGTTCTTTTAATCAATGCGGAGATTGCTCAGCACAAAGAGCTTTTAATCAAGTTGCTCAGATTAGAGATGTAGCTGTTGTTAGCCATGGACCAATAGGGTGTGCAGGAGACTTTGCAAATTTTAATTCAGAGAACAGAGGGCGATTAGAGTCACGAGGACTTAAATCTACTAATATTCAAGCATTAAGCACTAACTTGTTAGAAAAGGATACAGTTTATGGCGGTATTGAAAAATTAAAAGCTGCAATTAATGAAGCTTATAAAAGATTTAATCCTAAGGTTATTTTTGTAACTACATCCTGTGCATCAGGAATTATAGGAGACGATGTAGAAAGTGCAATTAATGATAAAGAAGAGGAATTAGGCATTCCTGTTGTTGGGGTCTATTGCGAAGGCTTTAAATCAAAAATATGGACAACAGGCTTTGATGCTTCTTTCCATGCAGTCTTAAGAAGAATTGTGAAACCACCACAGAAAAAGCAAGAAGATCTTATTAATGTTTTTAATTTTGCTGGTACAGATGTATTCACTTCACTTTTCTCGAAAATAGGTTTAAGACCTAATTATGTGATTCAGCTATCTTCAGTTGAGCAATTAGAAAAATTGTCAGAAGCAGTGGCTAGCACACATGTTTGTGAAACTCTAGGAACTTATCCAGGAAAGGTATTAGAACAGGAATATGGTGTGCCAGAAGTTAAAGCTCCAACACCCTTTGGACTTAAATGGACTGATGCATGGCTCAGGGAAATAGGAAAAATAACTAATAGAGAAAAAGAAGTGGAAGAACTAATTATATCTGAAAGAGAAAGAATAAAACCACAATTAGAAGAGCTAAGAGAGAGCCTTCAAGGGAAAAAAATATATGTTCTGGCTGGAGCTTCATATGTTCACAATATGATATCCATAACCAATGACTTAGGATTAGAAGTTATTGGTGCTACTAGTTTTCATCATGATCAACATTTCGATAATGACGATGAAAGACTAAATAGTTTAAATAATGTTATAGAAGCTCATGGAGATATTAAGCATTACAACGTATGTAATAAGCAGCCACATCAAATTATAAATATTTTAAGACGATTAAATCCAGATCTTTTAATTGTTAGACATGGTAATATAGCAGGAATAGGAACAAAGCTTGGTATTCCAACTGTTATGACTGGAGATGCCAATATAGGTGTGGGTTACGAAGGTGTTCTAGAAACAGGCGAAAGACTACTTCAAGCTATACAAACCAAAAATTTAATAAGAAATATTGCAAAACATGCAAAATTCCCATATACCGATTGGTGGTATAATCAGAGTCCATTCTATTTTCAAGGAGGTAACTAACAAATGAGTAATATAATAGAACAACCGAGATATGTATGTGCATTAGGTGCACAGCAGACAGTTCTCGCAATTAAAAATGCTATACCAATTACCCACGCAGGACCAGGATGCAGCTCAAAAATGTATCAAGCCTTAGTTACTCATTCAGGTTATCAAGGTCAAGGATATGCTGGCGGCAGTGCAATACCTTCAACAAATTCCTCAGAAAAAGAAGTTGTTTTTGGAGGAGAAGATAAACTTAAGGATACTATAGACGGAGCACTAAAGGTTATGAAAGGAGATATATTTGTAGTTTTAACTGGCTGTACAGCAGATATTGTAGGAGATGATGTTGATCAAGTAGTATCAGAATATAGACAGCAGGGAATTCCAATTGCTAATGTTGCTACAGGTGGTTTTAGCGGAAGTAACTATAAAGGTCATGAACTGGTTATTAAATCAATAGTAAATCAATTAGTTGGTAATGTGAAGCCCAATATAAGAAAAGGATTAGTGAATGTATTTTCAGTATTACCCTATCAAGACACATATTGGAGAGCAGACTTAGAAGCAATAAGAACTTTATTAGAAAAAATAGGACTAGATGTAAACATCCTATTTGGGCATTACTCAAAAGGGATAGAAGAATGGAGAGAAATACCCAATGCAGAATTTAATTTAGTTATATCTCCATGGGCAGGCTTAGATATAGCAAAGTTCCTTGAAAACAAGTACGGAACCCCTTATTTGCATTATCCCACTTTACCCATAGGTGCAGTAGAAACAAGTAGGTTTTTACAAACTGTAGGTACCTTTGCAAAGCTAGAAAAACAAAAGATTGATAAGTTTATAAAAGAAGAAGAGGAAAGGTTCTATGATTATCTACAAAGTACAATTGATTTTTTAACAGAAAACAGATGTACATTTCCTAATAAGTTTTATACCATAGCGGATTCTATTTACTCTTTAGGAATTACCAGGTTTTTAGTTAATGAATTAGGTTTAACCCCTAATGTACAATATGTGATAGAAAATCCAAGTGAGAAATATTTAGATTTCATAGAAAAAGAATTTAAAAATCTATCAGAAGATTTTGAAGTAAAAGTAAGTTTTGAAAATGACGGTGGAAAAATTCATACAGAAATATTAGAAAGATACCATAAGCCAAAGGGTACCTTAATTTTAGGTAGTTCATGGGAAAAGTCATTAGCAGACGAAATAAAGGGTATTTTACTTTATGTGAGCTTACCAATAAATCATAAAATAGTTGTTAATAAAACTTATGTTGGATATGACGGAGGATTAAATCTTGTAGAAGATATTTATTCTAAGGTTGTAGAAGGAACTGTAAGGTAAAATATTGTAATATATGTTTTTTAGCAAACCTTGAAGAAGGGAGAATTAAATATGACTATTACTTATCAGTTAGAAAATAGTTTATATGTAAATGTAACTAATAAATGCCACAATGCTTGTAGCTTCTGCGTAAGAAATCGTGAAGGTGCTTTTATGCATGATTTATGGTTAGAAAAAGATCCTACTTCAGAGGAAATCATTAATGAAATATACTCAAAGGATCTAAAGATATACAAAGAAATTGTATTTTGTGGATTAGAGGCCTATTCGGCGATTTTAGATTTCACCAAAAGATGTAAGCAATATGTAAATGATGTACAGCTATCTGTTGTTGATTGCCTTCCTGTAGAAGATATTGAGATATGTAAAAGAACCGCACAGGATCTTGGTGTGAATTTTAAAATTAGGAAAGAAGTTAAATAGTAAAGCGTGAAAGGAACTATTCTAAAAGATGAATAGCATAAATAAAGAAAATATTGTTGTTGTTAACGATGAACCAATAATTATTTCTATAAAAGATAAAATAATAACTAAATTTCCTGCATTAAAATATTCAAATTATAGATATTTTTTATTTGGGCAGCTTGTGTCACTAATGGGGACTTGGATTCAAAAAACTGCTCAGCAATGGGTAATATATCAATTAACTAAATCACCCTTTATTTTAGGACTAGTAGGAGTTTTTCAATTTACGCCGCTGCTATTGTTATCTTTACTTGCAGGGGTTCTTGCAGATAGATTTCCTAAAAAGAAGTTTTTGATTATTACACAATCCGTACAAATGATTCAGGCATTTGCTTTAGCTATATTATTGTGGTCTGGTCATGTAAGATATTGGCATATACTCATATTAGCAGCAGTTTTAGGAGTTGCAAATACCTTTGATATGCCAACAAGACAGTCATTTTTTATTGAGTTAGTTGGTAAAGATGCCTTAGTAAGCGCCATAGGGTTGAATTCTACTATAGCTAATGTGGCCAGAATTATTGGCCCCACCTGTGCAGCTATAATTTTGTCTTATTTTGGGGCAGAAATGTGTTTTTTTATTAATGGTTTAAGTTTTATCGCTGTATTGATTGGACTATTAAAAATAAAAACTTATTCTGTTGTTGTAAGAAAAAAAGAAAGTAATATTTTTTACGAAATAATAGCTGGATTAAAATATGTGTTTTCTAATAAAATTTTAGCTAATGCAGTTTTATCCATGTTAATAATAGGTACCATTGCAATGAATAGTGATATCATTATACCGGTTTTTGTAAAAGAATCATTGCATAAGGAGGTTGGTGGATATAGCTTACTGCTTTCTGCAATGGGTGTTGGCTCACTGTTTGGTTCTGTCTATTTTACTTCAAAAAAAGGTTATAAAATTGAAAGTAACTCAATTATAAAATTTGGAGTACTCCTAGGAATGTTTTTAGCATTAACAGGGATATTCCATAATTATTATCTATCATTTATCACTGTTGCCGGCATTGGTGCATTTAGTATGATTCTTATGGCTAGTATTAATTCAATAATACAACTAAATTCAGTTGATGAATTTAGAGGTAGAGCAATGAGTTTATATAGTTTGGTATTAATGGGGACTACGCCGATTGGTAATCTTTTCACCGGAATTATAGACGAACATTTAGGTCCAAATGAGTGTTTTATAATCATTGGATTATCAACCGTTTTGTTAATATTATTCATATCAACAAATAAAAAGCAAATTGAAAAGAAATAAATGCAGTAAAAATTAAAGGAGGAATTACTATGTCAATTAAAATCGCCGTAGGAAGCAGCGACGGAAAATTTATAGATCAGCACTTTGGAAGTGGAACTAAATTTTATATACTTGAACTTTTCGAAGATGGTAGTTACAAAAATATTGACACAATTGATATTAAACCTAAAGATATAAAAAAAGAAAGTAATAAAATAAGTTTACAGCCGGTATCTGTTAATGATTGTAATACAGGATGCAGTAGTAATGCAGTTTGTGGTTCTGGTTCGAGTTTTGGGGGAGGTTGTGACTCTGGAGGAGGCTGCGGTTCTGGAAGTCTAGATAATTCCGAATTAATTGCCAAGATAAATTTGCTTTCAGTATATGACGCGGTTCTAATAAGCAACATTGGTAATAGAGTTGGCAAATTATTAACCTTTAGTGGAGTACAGGCTTTTGAAAATGACGGATTAATCGAAAAAGCTATATCAAAATTATATATCTATTTTAAAAGGACAAAAACTTTAAAATAAACATTAAAAGCGCTTAACTGAAGATTAAATACTTTAGTTAAGTACTTTTGCTATATACAATTTGAAGTAAATGAAGGAATATTACTATAAATGTAGAAATATACATAATAAGGAGGGATTTTAATGAAAGGAATAGATATTTCACCATATCAAGGGAACGTGAATTTTCAAGAAGTAAAAAACAGTGGTGTAGAAATTGTTTATATAAAAGCCACCGAAGGAAAAACTTATGTAGCAGATACACTTAAAGATTACTACAACCAAGCAAAATCAGTAGGTTTAAAGGTAGGATTTTATCACTTTTTAAGAGCCAACGCAATGCAGGATGAAGTAAATAATTTGATAAATGCCACTGCTGGACTTTCTGTAGATTGCAAATATGCTATTGATTGTGAAGTGGATTTAGGACAAAGCCCACAGCAAATTACTAATAACGTTAGGACTTTCTTTGATCTTATGAAGGGACAGGGAAAGGAATGTTTACTTTATACCTATACTTCTTTTTTAAATGAATACATAAACCTCAGTACTATTACCGACATTCCAATCTGGATTGCAGATTATGGAACAAATCAACCTTCTGTGCCAAACATGGTAGGATGGCAATATTCAGAACATGGAAGTGTTGCTGGAATAAATGGAGATTGCGACCTTGACCAGTTCGATGAGGGTATTTATATAGGGAATACAAGCACTAATGATGATGCTATGCAAGAAACAGCAGCAACCGGTGGGAATAATACAATCAGAACAATTCAGCAGCAGTTAAATACTCTATTAAAGAAAGGTTTAATGGTAGATGGCTTAGAAGGTCCGCAAACTAACTCTGCAATTAAAGAGTTTCAAAGCGCAATGGGGTTAGCCGTAGATGGAATTTGGGGACCTAATACAACTGCAGCAGCAGATCAAATTTTAAGCAGACCAATAGATGGTATTCCCTATCCTCATTATGAATACGCCACTAGGTATATTCAGTTTAGGGTAGGAGGTAATATTGACGGCATATTTGGAAATGGAACAAGAGAAAAAGTTCAAAGCTGGCAAAATTCCCATGGGTTAGCTGCCGATGGAGTAGTGGGCGGACAAACTTGGGCCAAGCTACTGGATGAAAATTGCTAAGGATTTATAAGTCATAATAGTATGTTGAATTTAAATGTGAAACAATATATTACATGCTCTGTAAGCAAATAGAAGAATATGATAACACACATTGAAAAATTTGTTAACTTATAATGAACTTAAAGAAATTATATTTAATATATAGTATAATATGATTAAATAAATTACAAAACAAGGGGATGTAAATATGCAAGGAATTAGAGCATGGGATTACGGAAATAAAGAATTTTATATTGAATATAATTTTAACTACATATTATCAGTAATAAAGCATATAGGTCAGATTATTCTGGGCAAGGAGTACATACCCGAAACAGAAGAGAACCGTATTGAGCTATCGAAGATACTAGCTATAAGAAGTGTGCAAGATACCCCCAAAAAAAATGATTATTATGAAATATTATTTAGAGAACAAATTATCGATAGATTTTACGATTTAGATAGCCCTGAATTTAAGGATGGCGTTAATATATTCTCTGTTAATAAAATAAAGTTGAAAGAACTTATTAAGGCTGCTGAAGAGCAATCCGCTCAAATATTTATGCAAAAAGAAGCAATATAAACTGCCGTATTGACTAACACTCACATAAAATGGTTAAATTAGAGTTGAAGAGTATGTAGTTGAGTTGGTGATTGTTAATAATGAATACTAGTAAGTTTGTTAATTTAATTATAAGCGCAGTGGGTCTGATTTTATTAGGATACATGGTATACGGATTTGTATACGGAAGTAGAAAACTTGTGATAATATTGCTTTGTTTCTCTATAATATTATCCTCCGTCTATAGAATTTATAGATGTGTTTCAATAATTAAAAAATCCAATGATTCAGGAAAAACTTACAGAGCTAAAATAGAACTGGCAGTACTTCTAACAAATTCAGCTTTCTTTTTAATAATTATTCCTATAATCATTAAATATCTTACATAATTCTGATAATTCACAGAATATTTGTAAATAATTCATAGATTGTAAAAATAAATGTTGTACTCTAAATATGTAAACTTTTTTTCATGAAGAACTCCACTGCATAGAGAAACGCCGGTTTTTTCGGCGTTTCTCTATTTAATTTTATACATAGCACATTATATAGAATCTATCTAAAGTCTTCCACATATTTTTCTGCATTTTTAGGTTTCCACTGCCTATCTACAAGGGAACCTTCATTTTTTATATAACTAATCCTATCCAAATAATCTTCTTTATTTTCACGATACAGTATACCCAACGGTATTCCTTCGTCTCCCCATTCTATAGCTTTTTTCATGGCTTCTATTTTATTTGAAGCATCATAGGTGGAGTCCAAATAGTAAACTCTATCTTTATACCATTTAAAGGTATTTACATGATTGAAAACAACACATGGCTGTAGAACATCTACCAAAGAGTATCCTTTATAATTAATTGCTTCCTTTAAAGTATTTACTAAATGTGTTTTATCCCCTGAAAAGGATCGTGCAACAAAACCACAGCCTGCAGCAATTGCCAAGAGCAGCGGTTGAAGGGCGTCTGTTCTATTGCCATCAAATTGCATGGAAGTTTTTTGTCCTCTGGCAGTTGTAGGTGACCCTTGACCTTTAGTTAAACCATAAATTTGATTTTCATGAACAACATGAGTAATATCTATATTTCGTCTTATTCCATGTATAAGATGATTGCCGCCTTCACCGTAGCTGTCACCATCACCTGAGTGAATTATTACTTTTAAATCTTTATTTGCTATTTTTATACCTTGCGCAGGAGGCACAGCTCTACCATGAAGACCATTGAAACCATTTGTATTTATATAATGTGGAGTTTTAGCTGCCTGACCTATGCCAGAGACAATAACTACTTCTTGAGGTTTTAATTCTAGTTCAGCTAAGGCTTGCTTAATTGCAGGCAAAATACTATAGTTTCCGCAGCCAGGGCACCAAGCCATTTCATCCTTAGAGACATAAATATCTATATCTAACATCTACATCAACTCCTTTTTCACTCTTGTATAAACTGTGTGAGCACACATCTGTCTTCCATTATAATTCAAAATACTTTGATTCATAAAAATACCAGTTTCTTGTGTAATTAATCTTGCTAGCTGTCCATTATAATTCATTTCTACATTCACTAATTTTTCAGCAATTGATGCATATTTCTTTAAAAGTTTTGTGGGAAGGGGATAAATATCTCCGAAAACAAGTGCTCCAATAGAGACACTATCTTTTTGTAGAAGGTCAATCGCTTCTCTTATTGGACCGTACATTGACCCCCAACCAATAAGAAGAATTTCTGGAACATCAACTCCAAAATACTCCGGTTCCTGAATTTCTGAGGCAATTCCGTTAAGTTTTTTCATGCGTTTATCCATCATTACTTCACGTACATCTGCAGATTCTGTAATATGGCCATATTCATTATGTTCATCGCTATCAATAAGAACTATTTCATCCTCAATTTTTCCTGGAATAATTCTAGGCGAAACACCATCCTGAGTTGTCTTATATCTCTTATATTTTTCATTTGCTAGGTCATCTTTACTGGCAATATACCTTTCAATAGTAACCTTGGAAAAGTCAACAATAGGAACTGTTTGAGTTGCGTCTGCTAAGTATTCATCTGTAAGTATAATGACCTGTGTTTGATATTTATCAGCAATATTAAGTGCTCTAGCTGTTTGATAAAAAGCATCTTCAGGATTTCTAACTGCTATTACCATTTTAGGATATTCTCCATGACCTGAAAATAATACAAAATCCAAATCTCCTTGTTCTGTTCGAGTAGGAAGTCCAGTAGCTGGTCCTGGTCTTTGAGAATCAACCACTACTATGGGAATTTCCGTTATACCTTGGAGACTCATTGCTTCAACCATCAATGCATAACCACCGCCAGAGGTTCCAGTCATAGCTCTAACACCTGCATAGGATGCGCCAAGAACCATATTTATAGCAGATATTTCATCTTCTACTTGCTCAACAATAATTTTAGCATCCTCCTGTCTCATAGAAAGCTGAGTCATAATGCTGGTGGCAGGCGTCATTGGGTAGCCTGCATAAAAACCTACACCTCCAGCTAAAGCTCCAAGCGCAATTGCATCATTGCAATTAAGTAATAAGTTATTGTCTTTACCAGGTTTATAAAGTTGAAACTTCTTTTCTACAAATCCATACCCCTTTTTTAAAGCCTCAAAATTTGATTGAGCAATAGCTTTCTTAAATTTATTACTAAACACTTCTTCCACAATATCTAAAGATTCACCGAAAAGCTTAAGTAGGGAACCTACAGCTACAGAGCCAACAGCTTTAAGATTATTGACCTCCTTGGCGAACTTAGCCATTGGAATTTTTATAGCTCTTTTATCCTGTACTTTAACTGATTCATCACATAATATTACACCTTCGCTAGCAAGTCTTTCTATGTGGGTTTCAACAGTGTTATTATCTAGTGCAATAATAACATCCACGTCAGGACAATGAGAATAAATTGGCTCTACACCAAATCTAATCTGAATAAAATTATGTCCTCCACGAATTCTAGACATATAATCTTTAGAAGAATGAATGAAATATCCTTTGCGTTTTAATATTTTTTCAATTAACACGCTCAAGGTATCCATCCCTTGCCCTGCGGCACCACCGATTAGAATGTTATATTTCATAAAAACCTCCCTAAATTCTTTTTATGCATAAAATTAACAATCTTAAAAGTATACTTATAGAATTCTCAGATAAATATATGCTAGCAATTGAGATGGTATACGATATAAGTGCATATTCTTTACCATGAAATTAACTTCTTATAGATATATGTGTGAAGAATAGTTTCATACTTTAGGACTTTTATTTTTTAGTAGTGATATTTCATAATCAAATGCCAATGCGATGTTTGATGTTATTATGCATTATGAACAAAAAGAAGCTTATTCACCACAAGAATTTATATAAAAAAATATGTATAATTGGCTGAACTAGATAATATTTATTTAATATATAAATCACATCTTTCAATAAATGAATTTTAATGATATAATTATTAATAATTTAGTATTGGAAATTAATATAAGTTCATAACAAATGTGCTAATGAACTATGCAATTTATATTGCTTGCAACCAATATAAATTTATCAGTCTTTTAAATAAAAGATTTTTAATTTATATTGGTTTTTTGTTACGCCTTATTTTAAACTAAATTTTCTCAAATTTGATGTTAATTTTAATAGGGGGAGTGATTGTGAAGCAAAAATCGGTAATTAAAGGTGGTATTAGTTTTAAAATTATAGCTACAATTGTTGGCTGCTCAATGCTGGTGGCATTACTGGTAGGCGGGGTAAGTATAATTGACAGCAGAGCTATCGTTGAAAAACAATCTAAGGAAAATTTATTATTAACTGCACAAAATAAAGCCAGCGAATTTAATGTTACCATGCTAAATGTGGAAAGCTCAGTAGATGATCTGGCAGATACACTTTCATCATCTTTTAATAAGGAATTGGCTGAAAAGGATAGTAATTATATAAACAATTATGAACAAAGTATACAAACAGTTGTTAAGAGCTTTGGCGTAAGAACCCAAGGAGATATGAGTGTTTATTTTTATATGAACCCAGATATAACCGGCGGAGTACATGGAGCTTGGTATGCAACTAAAAATGACGACAAAAAGTTTGAGATGCAGCCTTTAGGCGATATGTCTCAGTTTAATCCTCAAAACGAAGATATGAATTGGTATTATAAACCTATAAAAGAACATAAAGCTCTTTGGCTTGAGCCTTATGTGGATCCAGATCTTAAAATATCCATGATATCCTACGTGGTACCAATATACCAAGGCGATACCTTAATAGGTGTTACAGGTATGGATATTAATTTTAATTATTTTAAGAACATTGTTAGTGGGACGAAGGTATACAGCACTGGCTATGCAGTATTATTAAATAAAGACAACCATGTGCTAATTCATCCAACTATCAAGCAGGGAGAAAATTTTGCTTCAACGCAGAATGGAGTATTTAAAAATACTGCTAATAAATTATCAGCTAATAAATCAGGTATCGATGAATATGCTTATAAAGGTTCAAATAAAATTATTGCTTATTCACATTTAGCTAACGGTTTTACATACTTGATAGATGTACCTCAAAGTGAAGTGATGTCACAAATTTCTCATCTCACTTTGGTAGCATGTCTAATGATAATATTAGGAATTATAGTAGCAGTAATTTTTGCTGAAATCATTAGCAAACTCATAGCTAATCCAATTAAAAAAGCAACTATACTTATAGATAAAACATCGAAATTAAACATCGAAGATGATAAATCCTTTGATGCTATTATGAATAATAAAGATGAAACTGGAATGATGGTTAGATCTATCACTAATATGAGATCCTTGCTAAGAAATATAGTAAAAGAATTAATAGAAGATGCCGAAGCAACATCAAACAGTGCAAATGCATTATTATCAGCTACAAATGAAGCTTCAAAATCAATAAATGAAATTTCAAGAGCAACGGATGAATTAGCTAAACGTTCATCACAGCAGGCTGCATTAACACAAGAAGGAATGTCAAGTCTTTTAAACCTAGCGAATGAACTTGATATAGTAACTAATAGTTCTAATTTTGTGAAGGAAACTTTAAATGAAACAAATGAATTGAATAAAAAAGCCATAATATCCATAGAAAAATTGCATGATCAATTTAAACAGAATAATAGTATTTCTCAAGAGGTTACCTCTAATATCGACTTGCTCGCAAGTAAATCAGGCTCTATTGGGGAGATAATTAGTACTATTAAATATATTGCAGAACAGACTAATCTGTTAGCATTAAATGCAGCAATAGAGGCTGCTAGAGCAGGAGAGCACGGAAAAGGTTTTGCGGTGGTAGCAGAGGAAATAAGAAAGCTCTCAGAGCAAACTTCAATTTCTACCAAGGACATAGAGGATATTATCCACGAAATTCAAGTAGACATTGGTAATGCTAAAAATAAAATTGATAATTCAAATACTATTATTTCTTCATCCAATGAAGCTTTAGCCATTACTGATGCCTCATTTAATGTAATAAATGAAGCAATAAGTAGAACTTCTATTCAAATAGAACAGTTAATAACAAGCATTAGTAAAATTGGAGAAAATAAAAATGAAGTTGTCAGGGATATAGAAGAAATGTCTGCTATAACAGAAGAATCCGCAGCAGCTTCACAAGAAGTGGCAGCTTCACTTGAAAGTCAAACCGAGATAATCAAGGCAATTTTTGAAAGCAGCGATAATTTAAACAAATTAGTAGACACCTTGGAAAGCGTAATAAAGGAATTTCAAATTTAACAACAAGCCCTGCAGCCTAGTGACTGCAGGGCCTGTTGTCTATTTTATTCGTTAAATAGTTTACTTATCCAAAACATTTTGAGTAGTTATATATGGAATTATTTGTTCAAATAACTGCTTCGCCACTGGCGCAGCAGTTTGACCAGCATAATATTTAGATGGATCCGGCTGATTAATGGAAATTAACATTGTTATCTTAGGATCCTCATAAGGTGCCATTCCTGCAAAGGAAGATACATATTTTCCTGGAGAATACCCTCCCGTAGCAGGGTCAGCCCACTGAGCTGTACCGGTTTTACCGGCTATATCATAACCATCAATATGAGCATTTATACCTACGCCTTTTGAAACAACTTGTTCCAAATACCCCCTTAATGTTGATACCACATTGGGATCCATAATCTTTGTCTTACCATAATTAGAATACTTGTCTTCAATCACAAGTTTATTATTTTCATCTTCATGAGCTATTTCCTTCATTACATGGGGACGTATCCAATCTCCTCCGTTAGCTATTGCATTAAATGCAGCTAAATATTGTACTTGAGTAGTTGCAATAGCTTGGCCAAAAGATATAGTAGCCAAATCTACCGGCCCAACTTTATCAATGGGTTTTAATATACCTGGAGATTCACCTGGCAAATCAATTCCTGTTTTTTCACCAAATTTATCAATATTGATATGTTTATATAAATTGTCTTTTCCTAATTTTAAACCAACCTGCATAAAACCAACATTGCATGAATTTTTTAATATATCTACAAAAGTTTCCGTACCATGTCCACTTGTTTCCCAACAATTTATAGTCTTGCCAGCAACTTTATAGCTTCCATTACATACGAATGTATCAGTCTCTTTCTGTGTGCCTTCCTCTAAAGCTGTTTCAGCAGTAATAGCCTTAAAAATAGAACCAGGTTCAAAGGTCCATTCAACAGCTTTATTCTCCATTGCATCCTGCAGTTCTTGTCCACTTAATGTAATTGGAGCATTAGGGTCTAAATCAGGCTTACTTGTCATTGCTAATATCTCTCCATTTTTAGGATTCATAACAGTAATAGTAACCGACTTGGCTTTATTATCCTTAAGAGCCTGTTCTGCAGCTTTTTCAACATAAGTTTGTATATTACCATCAATTGTTAACACTACATCTTTTCCATTTACAGGTGCTGTATATTCAGAATCATCATATGGCAGCATGTTACCTTTAGAATCTTTTTCATTTACTTTGGCTCCATCTTTGCCAGCTAGTACCGAATTGTAGTTCTTTTCCACTCCAGATATTCCTACTCCTAAATCATTGGTTCGTCCAAGTACCTGGGATAAAAAATCACCATTTACATAGTACCTTTTTGTATCTGACGAAATTATGATACCTCTCAAACTTAAAGTTTTAATCTTATCAGTTGCATCTTTGTCTACACCTCTTTTCAATGTAGCAGAAAGTAAAGGCAAACCATTTTTTCCTTTTAAATTTAATATACCTTTTACTTGGCTTTCATCCATATTAAGAATGGCAGCTAATTTAGTAGATAGATCATCGATTGTCCACTTTTTAGTCTCAAGAGTTTCCTTAAGTGTTTTTAGATCTAAATCAATCCTATAAACATCTCCATTTATAGCTAATTTATTACCATTTCTATCTAAAATAGAACCTCTTGTAGCTTTAATCTCAGTATCATTAGTCCACTGTTTTGCAGCTTTTTCTTTAAGTTCCTTTCCATCAGCAACCATAACAAAATACAATCTTCCAACCAGCACAATGAAAAATAGATTGATTAAAATATAGATTGCAAACAATTTTCCTCGCTCTAAAATTATGCTATTGGCTTTTTTCTTAGCCATACTTAATTCTCCTTTTCATTTATTATATGTTTCTTTAATAGATTTTTTAATTTTAGGTAAAATACTCATAAAAATTTACCTGTATAAATTCAATTATATTTATAAATTGTTCCTTTGTAAACCATGAGTGGCAAATAAGACATATTATATTCTTAAAAGTCGCCATTCCTTAGAGTCTTGCATATATCTAACATCACATAGTTGCTTTATATCTTCACCTTCAATTTCACAGGTGAAAGTAGTAACCAATACTCCATCTATTCGTTCGTTATCACGTCTAATTATTCTATGTACATTATATATGGTTAATCCTTCTTCATCTCTTAGATAAATTTTAGTAGGGATGATAAGTCTGGCTGAGTCTAATCGATAATCCACATGAATTGTTACACTCTTTATACTCATAAAATCCTCCGTTAAATGTTATTTTTATAGCAGGGGAGAAAAAAGTCTGCTTAAACCTTCTTCGAATTTAATTAGTAAACCTCTTGATCTATACCAATCCTTAGTAACTAGTGTACTTATTTTCATATCATTTTCAAATATTTCATTGCATTTTGATGAGAATTTTGTATCATATATGAACGCATTAAGTTCAAAATCAAGCATAAAGCTTCTAATATCAAAGTTAGCTGACCCTATAGAGGTTATTTTTCCATCAACCACCATCATTTTGGCATGAATAAATCCTGGATAAAAATACACCTTAATTCCGTAATCCATTAAATCCTTAATATATGAGGTAGTCGCCCTATGGACAAATTTATAATCTGCTATAGAGGGTAGTATAACTCTAACATCAACTCCACAAGCTGCGGATATCTGTAATACTTCAAGAAAGGAGTCGTCAGGAATAAAGTAGGGGGTTTCTATATATAATTTTTCTTTTGCTGAACTAACCATTTTCATATACCCACGCTTTATTTGTTCCCTGGCTGAGTCCGGACCACTGGAAACTATTTGCATACCAATATTACCTTTATTACCTTTTGATTCACTAATAGGAAATAGCTTCTTCATAGCTGCCAAATCAGTAAGTGTATCTATCTTTTCTCCAGAAGCGTAATACCAATCCATTAAGAATCTTTCCTGAAGAGAAAGTACCGAAGTACCTATTATTCTTAGGTGAGTATCTCTCCAAGGGGATAATTTTTTGTTTGAGCCCAGATACTCATCTCCAATATTAATCCCTCCTGTATAACCTATTTTGCCATCAATCACTACTATTTTTCGATGATTTCTATAATTAATGCTAAGATAAGTTCCAAATTTGAGAGGGAAAAACCTATGCACCTTGCCGCCAGCTTTTATTAAATCCTTAAACATCTTGGATGGTGTAAATAAACTGCCAACCTGATCATAAAGTAGGCGAACCATTACTCCTTCTTTAGCTTTCTTGGTGAGTAAATTTACAATTCTATTACCTATATTATCATCGTTTATAATATAGTAGAGCATATGTATACTATTAACAGCGTTTTCTATGTCCTTTAGAAGCGAATCAAATTTATCAGGTCCATTTGTAAATATTTCTATCTCATTATCTTGTGAGTATAAACTCTTACTAGAGGCTATGTTCATTTCAATGATGTCTTTGTAGGAGTTTATAACTTCATCATTAAATATGTCATTATTATGAGAATATATTTTTTTTTCATTGTAAAAATGTTCACTATAAAACTCGTCATAAATTTTCTTTAATCTAAAGACCTTTTTCTGATTTGGTCTTAGATTTCGTCCAAATATGAAGTACAGAATAAATCCTATGATAGGTATAAACGTCAACACCAGTATCCAAACCACAGCCGTGACTGGCTTTTTTCTTTCTACATATACCGTCGTCAAAATAGATATAAAATTTATTAAATAAATAGCAGTTATTAGTGCAGATGTCACGAATGTATACCCCCTTATTCAAACTTAATTATTATTTCCTTTTAACTTATTATACCTCAATAATAGATTTACAAACTTAAAACAGTAAGGTTACATATAAAAAGTGTTATTTTTATCTAAATTATTTAAAAATGAAAAATATGCCGACATTACTTTCATATGTAATAACGGCATATTTTCAACGTGAATTTTTATAATTTAAGTAGTTAAGATATAAATTTAACCGGCTTCGATATCTTCCGTAGCCTTCAATTTATCATTTTGACTTGCTAAATATATTTCTTTAGCCAATTGTATGATTGTCGATTGGTCAGCATTTGGAAAGTGTAGTTTTGCTAACAATACAGCCATATGCCAACTGACGGCACCATCCATAGACTCACTCCTTGTTTATTTAGTAAATATATTATATTAAAACTTTGATGCACTTACAATCCTATATATCAAAGTTAACATAAATTTAAAGGTAAATAATTTTGAAATTTTAAATAATTGAACTAGTAATAACAACTATATTCAAATAAATTTGTGAATATTCTAAATTTCATTAATAAGCTGCAGAAGCTGTCTCTTTGTTTTTCTAGTATAAATTCTGGTAGTATTAATACTGCTGTGGCCAGCTAAATCGGCTATAGTGTCTATACTCAATCCTTTATCAACTAAATTGATGCAATATAAATGTCTAAAATTATGAGCATGAGCCTTGCTTAATTTCACTCTTGCAAGTCCGGCATAGTGCTTAATTATAGAATCCACTGTTTGCCTGTTGATGGGACCCCGCGTACCTGTAAATAATTTATTGCCATTATCAATTCTAACCTGCAAATATTCTTGCAAAATAGGTTTTAATTTATCAGGCAAAAAAATATCTCTATATTTTTCGCCTTTACCTTTTATGCTGACAACATCTTCAAAGATATCCTCTGTTTCAAGCTGCAGCATTTCGCTAACACGCATACCAGTATAGTATAGTGTATAAAATATTGCTTTAGCTCTTCTATCTTGATATTTATCTGCTGCTCTAAAAATACGTTCAAAATCATTTTTACTAAGCATTTCATCAAGAAAATATTGCTGGTGTTGCTTTAGCAGATTTGCTTTGATTGAAACTTTTAGATCAAATTCATTGTTTAAGAACATTATAAACCTATTTATACTAACCAGTTTTCTGTTAATTGATTTAATACTAATAGGTTGGCCGTTTCTACCCGTTTTATTTTGAAGACTTTCTATGAATAGGTCTACATCTCTAGAATCAACGGATTTAATATCTTTTTTTATATAATTTAGAAATTGTATAATATCTCTCTTGTAACTATCAATAGTATTAATACTCTTTTTATTTTTCTTTTGATACTCTATAAACAACTCAACATAATCCATAATATGTAATACCGCCCCTAAAATAGTGTAAAAACTATTTCTGAATATAAAATGGTTAATAACCTTGTATTTAGTATAGTATACGGCTTATAAAATTACAAGACATAACTCAAATTATGTCTTGTAATTCTATTAAGAATATATAAGAAATTTGTATAAATTACAGGAATAAAGATGGATTTGTATAAATTTATGAGAAAAAGTTTATTTTACGCATAAGTATCTAAAAAACAATTAAAAGTATTGCTAAAAATAACATCACAACGCACATGGATTAAAGTGTTATAATTGGTGTTATTTATACTATTTATTGATTAATATTAATTGTATTTGTAGCACAAAAATACTACAATAATATTATATTAAGTTACTAATTTTTATTTAATGAGGAATATTAAATGGATAAAAAATAAAATTTATTTCTATACAATATGTAGAAAATGCTTTATATTAAAAATAATAGAAAGTATGATTCATTAAGGTTTTGAATTAATAACTTCATGCAAGGGGCAATAATAACAACGTGCAATATAAAACAAGCATGCTGAAAGAGTACATTTTAATGCAACTGCAGAGGAGTTATTAAAAGACTTAAAACAAACTTAGTATAAGTTCTCTATATAATTTAATTAAATCAGGGAAGGACAGAGAAAACATGAACTATGTAGAGTATATACGCAACAAAATTGGTACTGATGCAATAAACTTAACTGGTGTGAATGTGCTGATAATAAATGAAAGAAATCAGGTGATGCTTCAAAAAAGAGGTACCTTTCCTTATAAATGGGGGCTAATAGGTGGTATTACAGAATTAGGAGAATCCTTAGAGGAAACAGCAGTTAGAGAAGCGAAGGAAGAGACTGGCTTAGATATATGGGAATTATATTTTATAGGAACCACCTCAGGAGAAAACTGCTATATAAAATTTCCTAACGGAGACAAAGCGTATTTTATCACTATTGGTTATTACACTAAAAATTATAGCGGAGAATTGATGATAGATAATGCAGAAACTAAAGAGCTTAGATTTTTCAATTATAAAGAATTACCCGAGGATATACCAAGAAGTCACAAAATAATGCTAGACAAATATTACAGCAGGTCAATG
This sequence comes from Bacillota bacterium, assembly GCA_030706015.1. Lineage (GTDB taxonomy): Bacteria > Bacillota > Clostridia > Clostridiales > Clostridiaceae > JAUZPI01. Next base: position 48,521 of record JAUZPI010000012.1, on the reverse strand, counting down.
TAATATAATATTTCGGAGGTATACATGTGAATAATCAAATTGTACTTAAAATGTTAGGTGATATAAATAATATAATCAAGTTTTTATCTAAGAGGGATATAAATGAATTATCAAGTAGCGAATTATGCAATAAGTTTGGAATTAAACAGGCTGATATGATAATAATTCTTGGGAATAGTATGCCTTACATTGCTAGGCTTGGTGCTGTAGCCTATAAAAATGGCTTATCAAAAAATCTAATGATTGTTGGAGGCATTGGCCATTCAACAAAATATTTAATCGAAAATGTATTAGAAGAAAACAAGTATATTTCTATTGATGTAAACAATAAATCAGAAGCAGAAATATTGGCTCAAATTATTTCTTTAGAAGAAAATATAGATAAAGAAAAAATAATAATAGAAAGCAACTCAACAAATTGCGGTTCAAATGCTTATGAAGCTTATGATGTTTTGAGGAGAAGAGGGGAGATTCCCAAATCAATAATATTGATTCAGGATCCGACTATGCAGCTAAGAAGCCACGCCTCTTTTTTAAAGGCATGGGATAAAGAAGATACTTTGATTATTAGCTATGCTCCTTTCATACCTGAAGTTAAAGAAACCAAAAATGGATTTATATTCTTAAACACTGACGTAAAAGGAATCTGGTCAAATGAAAGATTTATGGATTTAATTATGGGTGAGATACCGAGATTAAAGGATGATGAAAATGGATACGGTCCAAAAGGAAAGGGATTTATTTCTCATGTAAATATCCCTGAAGAAGTATTAGTATCATATGAAAATTTAATATCTCACTATAGTGAATATAATGAAATTAGATTTAGAAAATAAAAATGAATTATAAAAATGCAATTAGATGATTAGGACTTATTGGAGGGGTTAACTGATGAAATTAGTTGTAGTTAGTGAAAAGCTGATAGGAAATATTCTAGCCAATTCTATATACACAGAAAGCGGTGTTATGTTTTTAAACAAAGGAAATAAAATCAATGATACAGTTATTAAAAGATTGAAAAAGATGTGTATTACTACAATATATATAGAAGACGGAAATGATGACATAACTCTGCAAGAAGTTCTTCCTACACCTATTAAACTTCAGGTATTAAAGTCACTAAAGCTATTATTTAAAGAAGTAAAAGAAACAGAATATGTTAACGATAAAAAAACCATAGAAATTATTAAAACTATTATTCAAAATATTAATCTCTATGAAAATGCAGCGCTAATCAGTAATTTAATTCCAAACGATGAATTGTCAAAACTAACCATACATTCGTTAGATGTTACCATCGTAAGCCTAATGCTTGGCATTAAGAAAAGATTCGATGAAGCAAAATTGATCAAACTAGGTGTTGCGGCTTTGTTACACGATATAGGAAAACTATTTTCAGAAGATCCTAAGCATGTGAAAATAGGGCATGACTTAGTTAGAAAAAATTCAGTCTTTGCAGCTACTACATATATGGCTATTTATTATTTATACGAGAGAGAAGATGGCTCTGGACCATATAAAATAAAAGGAGAAAAGCTTCATGATTTTGCAAAAATTATTAGCATTAGCAATGAGTATATTAAAAATATTACCGGGGAACAAGCTATGCTTCCACATGAAGCAATTGAAAAAATAACTGCCCAAGCCATAGAGAAATTTGATAAAGAAATATATAAAGATTTTGTGGATTCAATATATTGTTATCCCAATGGACTTCAAGTAAAACTTAACAATGGTTTACAAGGAATTGTAGTAATGCAAAATAAAGGAGCAACTACAAGACCTATAGTTGCAGTGCATACAAATAATTCCTATAGCTTTTGCAATCTAATGAATGAGAGTAATCTAACATTATTTGTGGAAGAGGTAATACTATAAAAAGGGCCTGTACGTACATTAGCCGCTAATTTATGTACAGGCCCTTTTAGATAATTATTAATAATTTGAGTTAAACAGTTCTCTGACTTTTAGTTCTTTGACGGTTACTATTACCAAAATATCTTATTCTACAGTAGACCAATGCTTGAGTTGCATTTAAATGCTGCATTACGCTATGTTTTATATTATGTTTTTATCATGTACATTTTTATATAGATTAATGTCACTATAGGGTTTATAATCTATTTAGAGTTTTTGTCATAAGAGTAATTTTTTAAATATAAGAATCCAAGCACTTAAAGCTGCAAGCAAATTATATAATAATAGAGTTAAAGTGATGGGAGTTGAATTTAAATGAAAAATATTATACCTGAGATTTATGTTATTAACTGTAAGGAAGCCTTAGAATTTTATAAAGAAGCCTTTGGCGGAGAAATTAAAAATGTTCAAACTGGTGCTGGAAAGCCGATGTTTAAAGACTTTGAAGATAAAATTATTCATTCAGAATTACATATAAATGATTATTGTACATTATATTTTGTAGATATGTTTGAAGAAATTCCAAAGGGAAAGGATATACATATAGTATTAGAATTTGATAGTGAAGAGGAAATAACTAAGGCATACTATGCTTTAAGCAAAGGTGGTAATGTAAAATTTGAATTACAAAAAACCTTTTGGGGGGCTTTGCATGCAGTAGTCACAGACTGCCATGGTAACACCTGGGGATTAAATTATACTGTACAATAAAATAAAAGCAACAAAAGACACGTTGAATGTTTTACAACGTGTCTTGTTAGTTAGGAAGGATTTTTAATGAAAATTAAAAAAATTAGTAAAAACGCTGCAGCATTTGTTTATGATAATATACCAGCTTATTTAACAAATGTTTTCTTGATAAACAAGTCGTCAAATACCTATATCATTGATACTTACTGCGGTTCTGATAGTATGCTTCCTGTAAGAGATATGATTGAAAATAAAGAAGCGATTATCATAAATACTCATTTCCATTGGGACCATATTTGGGGGAATTGCGTTTTTGAAAAAAATCAAATAATCAGCCATAAATTATGTAGAGATTTAATAGCTGAGTCTTGGGATACTCAATTAATTAAAAATAGTAAGTATATTACAGGAAAAGTAGAGAAGACCCTGCCTAATGTAACCTTTACTGACAAGATATTTTTTCACAACGATGAAATTGAATTATTCCATAGTCCAGGTCATACAGCAGATAGTATATCAATATTTGATCACGAAGAAAAAATATTATATGTAGGTGATAATTTAGAAAAACCTATTTTATATGTTGAAGACAAGAATATTTCTCAATATATAAGTACCTTGGAAAATTATTTAAGCTATAAGCCCAAAAAAATAGTTTCTGGCCATACACTATATTTAACAGAAAAAGATTTATCTGAAAGTATTAAGTATCTAGAAAACTTATCTACTGGTAAAGATATATACTTCGAAGATGAATATTGTAAAGAAATTCACCAACAAAATATGATTTTCATTAAAAGCTGCAATTAATAATTTGATTAATAAATCTCAACTTTTTCTAAAAATGCATTTGTTAATTAGGATAAAAAGTGATATAATAATTATCAAACAAGCAACATTATATGTTATTAATTATCATGTTGTTATAATGCATTTCGCAAAATTAACAATATAGAAAATACACTTACAATTCAAAGGGGGATAATATTATGTGCTATATTCAAATTAGTGATGAAGCTTACAATGAATTTAAAGAAATGTTGGACTCAAGTCCTTTAGGCACCTGTGATATAAGAATATCTTACATGGGTAGAAATTGTAATGGAACTTTATTTAACATTGATGCAGGAATAGAGGAAGAAAATGACGTAGTAGAGCAGGTTAAGGATATTAAATTCATTATGGAAAAAACTATGTTAGATGAGTATGAGGGGTTTATAATTCTATCTAATAATGAGAATAATGGAACTGGATTAGAATTAAAACCTGTTGTGGCTCCTCCAAGTCCATGTACTGTTTGTCCAGGATGTTAATTTTTAATTTTAAATAGAATACAAATATAGCGTTCTCTAGCTAGAGAACGCTTGTTTGTATTTATAATAAATTAGCCTTGAGTTGTAGTAAGACCAGCTGCAACCACTTCATTTATACGAATATTAACAGTTGTTACAGTTTGTTGAGTTCCAAAGCTAAAAATAGTAGCATTGTATAATTGAACTATTCCTGCTGCATTATTAATCGCAACGAGATTGCCAACAACAAGTCCGCCTTCGGTTAAAACTGCAATTCTCTGTCCTTGATTCCAATCATCAAATAAACCTGCTAAATCTGGATTGTTTAAAGCACCATTTGATAATGAATTCATATAATTTACCTCCTTAGTTTTTTGGATAGTTCAAACATAAAACTATATTTGCCCATTCCTGTTATCATTATATGATTTAATATGGACAAGTGTGCTGCTATTTAAATAATAAAGGTGGTCATATAAACCACCAGAATTAATATAAACTATTAATACTTATATTTAGCTGTTAACTTATTTTCAAGAGCACTAATAACTTCGTACATAAAATATGCTAAAACAGAAAGTATAATTATGCTCATCATTACCATATCCAATTCTGAAACCTGACCACCATAAACTATTAAAAAACCAAGCCCTTCTTTGGCAACTAAAAATTCACCCATTATAACTCCAACCCAGGATAACCCAACATTAATCTTTAAAGCAGAAATTAATGTTGGCACCGAAGCAGGAACAACTAAATAAATTAATATCTGAAGCTTAGAGGCACCAAAAGTCCTAAGTAATTTTACCTTATCTCCATCCACTTCCTTAAATCCGCTTAATACTGTGATTATTGTTACAACTATGGAAATGAATAAAGCAATTATAACTATAGCCTTAATACCATTACCTGCCCAAAATATAAATATAGGGGCCAATGCAACCTTTGGCAGTGCATTTAGAACTACTAAATACGGATCAAGTACCCTGCATAAAAAATCTGACCACCACAATAAAACTGCTATTATTGTTCCTAATACTGTTCCAAGCACAAAACCTAAAATTGTTTCAAAACAGGTAACACCGATATGAGTAAAAAGAGTGCCTTCTTTATAAATCTGTATAAGGCTTTTAAACATTCTTGAAGGAGTACTTATAAGAAATGGATCAACCCATTTAAGATCTCCAGCAATTTCCCACATAGAAAATAACGCTATTAGAATTAGAACTCTCGTCATTGTTATTTTTATTCTTGTTAATTTTATATTTCTAATGTACTGTTCATGCTCACTTCTTTGTATTTTCATCAAGATCTAGCTCCCTCCATATTAAATTAAAATAATAAGAAAACTTAGAATCATCTCTACGGCTTAAAGCCGAACAACAATTAGAAGGGAACTCCATTATTAAATCTTTTTTAATATATGCCGGTCTTTTGGACATAATCATCACTCGATCCGACATGGCAACTGCTTCCGCAATATCATGTGTTACCATAATAGCTGTTTTACTTTCTTCTTTTATTATCTGGTGGATTTCATTACCAACGTATAAACGGGTTTGATAATCAAGTGCAGAAAAAGGTTCATCTAAAAGTAAAACCTCAGGCTTTAGAGCAAGAGTTCTTATTAGTGCTGCCCTTTGCCGCATACCACCGGAAAGTTCATTTGGAAAATAATCCTTAAAATCTATTAAATTATATTTTATTAGTAAGTCATCAATTTCTTTCTCTGAGTTCTTATCTAATTTATGTCCAATCTTTAAACCTAGAGTAATATTATCCTTAACAGTTAACCACTCGAATAAATGATCTTTTTGAAACATGTATCCCATTTTATTAGAAAAGCTTATAATCTGTTCGTTGTTAATTACCACACTGCCTCTAGAGGGCTTAATTAATCCAGCTATAATATTTAGAAGTGTTGACTTCCCACAACCAGAAGGCCCTACAATACTAACAAATTCTCCTTCGCTAACATTAAAATTAATATCATTTAAAGCAGACATTTCTCCTTTTAATGAATGATAGTTCATAAACACGTGTGAAATGTTTAACTTACTCAACTTTACCATCTCCTTATGAGTAAGAACTATATATCAAACCTTATAATCTTTAGTTTAGTATATGTATTATACTAAATTGTTGTTAAGGTCTATCACCGTAGGGCAATATTATAGATAATCTTCTATAGGCGCAAAATTGCAGTTTGATTTAATATTACCAGAACCTAGTATGTATACTGGAACAATCAAGGTATGACAAAGATGGGGAATGGTTGGGATTGGACTCAAAGCAATACTATTCCTGAAATTGCAGCAAGTGATTTTACAAAAAGTAATGGTTATTTGAAAAAAACTGTTGAAATTCCTTTTGGTAATGAAATTGTTGCTGAGAACGATCTTCACCAAATTGCTCTAAAACTTGCAGGATATCAATGTAATTATAATGGTGATGTTTACATAGATAATATACAACTTATTGATAGAATAGCTCCAACAGTTTCAAATGATCCAGCAACTGTATTCAGCAATGATTTTGATGATAATGCAAATTTACCTATAAACAAAACTGCAGCTGATGTTGTAAGTGATGAAAACGGTTCTGAAGCTGTTAAATATAATGTTAAATTTACAGGTTCATCCTGGGAAGTACCTGCTTCAATAATCTTAATGGAAAATTTGATTCAACAACAACAGGTACAACAGCTAATTCGAGTACTGTTCAAGTAACAAATAATTCAGGTGATATTCTATCAAAAATCAATGATGATATTAATAATTCTATAATAGTTGCTGCAAGTCTTCCAAAGACCGGATCATATGTAGATGAATCTCTATTAATTGAACTTGGAGTACTTACTCTTGTGGCTGGTGCATTCACAATCGTATTACCAAAAAGAAAGAAAAAAAGATTAGAATAATTCCGTAAAAAATAGACACTGAAAGCTTGGGCTTTAGTGTCTGTTTTTATTTTATTCACAGGAATTTAGTTCTACAAAATTCTTTTTTACAATATAGAGCATTCTTGAGTAAAATAGATAAAATCTTAAATAATCACGTATACTTTCTTATGGTTGCCTTTAAACGTCATGCAATATACTGATTATCTTTTAATCTATCTTTGAATTTGCAGCAATATAAGAGTAATATTTATCTATGCCAAGGCAGTAACTAATAAAAAACAGTAAAAATCTTTTTGATGAACAATTTTAATACTTATTCATTTGGAAAATGGAGGACCCAATAATGTATGTATTTTATATTCTTGTAATCATTGGTTTGGTATTAGTATGGCTTTTTCTTGCAAAATTCTTTGTTAAGATAGGACGAGCAGTAGATAAAACCACTAAACCTTTCAATGAAAATTTAATTGATGAAGATAGAGAGGAAGGAAATAAAAATGAATAGACATTATTTATCATCTAATTTTGTAATGGGTGCTATAATAACAGCAGTTGTATTATTGGGAGGTGCTGTACTCATTGGAATGTCAACTACCAAAATTCAGCCAGGATATGCAGGAGTAATCTATGGAATGGATGGAGGAATTAAAAGTAGAACTCTAAGTCAAGGTTGGCATTTAATATCACCAACTGAACATGTAACAAGTTATCCTGTGTCAACCGAAACTGTATTCCTATCAAAAGATAGTAAAGAAGGATCAAAGGAAGATGACAGCTTTGATATAAATACTAAGTCAGGAAAGTCAGTCAATGTAGATGCATCTTATTCTTATCATATGGATTCCAATAAGCTTCCTGAGATATTTACTAAATTTAGAGGACAAGATGCTAAAACTATTGAAGATAATTTCATCAGAAGAAGCTTGAAATCTAATATAAATAATATATCATCTGGGTATGAGGTAATGGATGTTTATGGTGCTTCTAGACCAGAAATTCAGAGTAAGGTAATGGATGCCTTTGCTAAGGATATGCAGCAGTATGGTATTACAATAGAGAGCTTCACTTTCTTAGCAATAAGGCCAGACTCAGCTTCCATGCAGGCAATACAAGATAAGGTAAACGCAGAACAAAAGCTACAGACAGCAAAAGTTTTGCAGGAACAAGCTAAAGTAGATGCTGAAACTAAAAGAGTTACAGCTCAAGGAGATGCAGATGCTGCTCTCATTAAGGCGCAAGGTGAAGCAAAGGCCAATGAAGCTGTTAAGCAGAGTTTAACACCTGAGTTAGTAGAGTATACAAAATGGACAAAATGGGATGGAAAATTACCAACAACAATGACTGGGGATAACTCATTAATAAATATTCCAGCTTCTAGCTCTGCAGCAACAGCAGGTAAATAGATATTAAAGTAATAAAATTTATGTTAACAGAAACAAGTGTCAATAATCCTAATTCTCAAACAAGAACAACAACGATTAATTGTAAGACTATATTTATTTGTTCAATATTTTTATTCAGCTTAATTTATCCAAGCATCGCAATGATAATTATAGGGGTACTAGGTCTCTTCAATGATCTAGTACCCCTATATTATCAAATAGTTATTTTGGCTTAATTGTATTTACTGCATTGTTGGAAAATTCATTATTAACAATCTTGCTGAAAGGCGGTCTTTGTTTTAATAATTGTGAATTGTAGGATTGAATAATATCCATAAGTCTAGACATATTTTCTTCTTTAATAATTGGATTTGGAGCATATGCATTAATTGCTCTATAATTTTTTATAACATTTTGAAGAACAGCTTCATCAGTTCCTGGAAAATATGATTTTATAGCTTTAGCTACTTCTGCATCACTGTGCTGACTTACCCAAATTTGCCCTTTATAAATTGCATTGGTAAACTTTTGAATAGTATCTTTGTTATTGTCCATATATGATTTTGTGGTAAAGAAACAGGTATATGGAATAGGTCCTGCAGATGCTCCAACCGAAGCAACTATATAGCCAGACTTATCTTTTACTAAAGCACTTGCTGAAGGTTCGAACAAGGCAGCGTAATCACCAGTTCCTCCCTTAAATGCTCCCGGAGCAGCTGAGAAGGCCACATTGGTAATAACATTTAAATTCTTTCCAGGAACTAATCCATGATTTCTAAGTACATATTCTAAAGCCATTTCAGGAACTCCACCAGGTCTTCCACCAAGTACGTTTTTGCCTTCTAAAGACTCCCAGTTGAAATTCTTATCGTTAGTTCTTGATATTAAGAAAGAACCATCTCTCTGAGTAAGCTGTGCAAATAAAACAGGGTAGTCGTCTCTTTTTTGATTATAAATATAAATAGTTTGTTCTGGACCACAGAAGCCAATATCAGCATTCTTGCTCAATACTTGCTGCATGGTTTTATCAGCGCCTTCACCGGTGGAGATATCTAATTGGATACCTTCTTCTTTGAAGTAGCCATTGCTGATAGCAGCATACATTGGCGCATAAAAAACTGATCTAGTTACCTCATTAAGTCTAACTTTTTTTAATGTAGTATCGGTCTTAGTATTGCTGCAGCCGATAAGAGTTGTACTAATTAATAATATGACAGTAAGTAATGAAAGAAGGATACTGTTTTTCTTTTTCATTTACGCCTCCGTAAAATAAAAAGTTCTATCTATTTATATTATGCTAATATTCTCATTTTGTTTTAAAAATTATACTAATCTATTTTTATACAGGTTTATAAGGTGCATCGAACTTAGTATTATACTGAAAAATAACTTGGCACTTATTAGATGATTGTTATATAGAGGAAAGACTAACTAGTTATTTATGATTAGGTAGCAGGATTTTTTTTAAATAAGTTGAGATAGTTACACTGCAATCTGTATATCATGTTTAACATCAAGAGCAGAAATGCTTTTTGGAATCAGTTTTTATTAAATCTTAAATGTAATCGTTATCTTAAAATCGTCTCTATTGATACTATAATTAGAATTATAATATAATAAAATATGATATTAAACATTTTAATAAATCACCAAAAATCAAGGTGATTTATTTTTAGTAAGGGAGTTAATAATCATGAACAAATTTTCAGGTGAAGATAATAGAAGAAAATATTTTCGCATCGACTTAGACACACCGTTATGTACAGAAATGACTATCGTAGAAGTTAAGGGTAAAAAGATTAAAACAAGCATTACTAATGTTTGTGTTATAGATATAGGTGCTGGTGGTTTAGCTTTTACTTCAAAGCTTAATTTCCCTATAGGGAAAGAAGTAATCTTTAGGTTTAATACTACTATATTTAAAGAATCTATTTCTTTCATTGGAAATATTATAAGAAGAACAGAAATTAGAGATGGTATATATAAATATGGTGTACAGTTTATACTTGACGAACAAACAGAAACTGAGTATATAAAAATATTTAATAGGTTATTAATTGCACTGAAAAAGGATTGGCGGAATATTGAGTATAGTTCATGCAAAGGAAGTAAATGTCGAAATGTAGAGAATGCTTCAGTATAAACTAATAGAAATAGTACGTGTTTATAAGAAAATTTTAAGAAGTTTAATTTTAAACAAATTGAACCGATTAAATTTAAAAATGTTAGTGTCGGCTACATAATTGAATTTATAGAAATTATTATATCACTTAATAAAAAGCTTGACTAAATTATTGCCAAGCTTTTCTTAGCATGCTATTAATTTATTGCAATCGCCAAAAGCTGTAGCACCAATTTTTAGTGCTACAGGTCCTTTCTTTTGTACTGTCTGCTGATTTTAATTACATGCACTAATATAACATATCTTGATTTAGCATAGTACAATGATCTTAAATGGAGTGGTTTGGGCAGGTATACTCTTGGTTGTAGGTCCATACACAACAACTAGATTTCTATTTCCAGGGTATCTGTTAAAAGGCTGGTTGTTTGTCAGAATCATATAAGTAGATAAGTCAATATTTAGTTTTAAATCTCCATTACTGCTTATAAGTTGATTGTTGAAATAATCTACGGTAACATCTTGAAAATCTGTGTCTTTTGCCATAACAATTGCAGGATATTGCGGTGGATAAATAAGAATGGCAGGTGCGTTTGCATCGTAAAATCCAGTTACATTGTCTCCAACCTTTATTACTTCATGATCTACAAAGTAAGTTTCCGGGGATATCACAAAATTTACCGGCCCCTTGTCTTTGCTTTCCAGTGACATTAATTTATAGCAGCCTGCTGATGTATCATTTTGACTTGGATTAAAATCTTCAATCCTTGTGACGGTACCACTAAAGTCCGCAAATTTTTGTGTCTTATTTCTCCACTTTACATTGAAGGAGTAGTAATCAGCTTGATTCATGTAGTAAGGACAACAGGGAAATTGGTTATTATACATATAATACTCCTTTATATTTCTACTTTTATAAGCTTCACCATTAATAGTATATCAGACGTATTATTAATGGTTACTCAGTGCCTTTTATATAAAGAGAGCAGCTAACTTGGAATATTATGCAATAATATATATAATAATTTATTTCGTCTTAGTAGTAACTTTAAAATAAAATGCATACCGAAAGCAAATAAGGTGTATACTTTTTTTAATTATAATAGAATACCAACTACTGCAGTGAAACTCCCATTAGTTTAATGTAAATAAACACCTCCTTAAAGCTATATTCTCAAACTATCCACATTTAATTTAAGAAATATCTTTATAATTATTAGTTAATTCTTGGGTGAATTGCTCTATAATTTGAGATAACTTCTCGTTTTTTCGGGTAACTCGCCAAAGATAGTAAGAGATAGCTTTATATTTATTTATTGAGATAGATACGGCCTTATTTTTCATATGCGCCGGCATTGAATTGATAATATAATCTGGAGCTATTGTAACTGCATTTCCCTTGGTTATCATTTCAAAAATTACTTCTATGTTATTTGTTGTAAGAGTAATATTATTCTTTGACTTTTCAGGTAAAATTTCTTTAGCAACCTCAATTAAGTATGGCTCATTATATAGAACAATCATTTCATCTTCTAGTTCATCACCATAGATATTATCTTTAAATCGTAAATGAGAGTTTGTATTTACTACTAACCTTATTTCACCATGAACTAGCGGATGCCAAAATAAAGCTTCTTCGTCTCTACTTTCACTAAATGATAGGAAGCCTATATCAGCATGGCCACTTTTAACATGATTCATTACTACATTAGAAGCCCCTTCAATGAGCTGAATATTCAAATCAGGAAATTTTTTTTTAAACTTTAATGTAGTATTTATTATTTGTGATATCATTCCTGGAATAGTGGCAATAGTGATACTAACTTTGCTATCTTCCTTCGATAATGCAATTTCTTTTTTCATTTTTTCTATAGTTTTAAGAATGCCATCAGCATACTGGAGAACAATTTTCCCTTCAAGGGTGGGAACTACGCCTTTTCGGGAACGTGAAAAAAGTGTGACATCCAATTCAGCCTCTAATTGTGCTATGGATTGGCTTATTGTAGGTACGGTCATTAGGTTCTTATTTGCCGCATCTGTAAAGGATCCCAGTATTCCTACATCAACTAAGTATTGAAATTGTGTAATATTCATCAAAGCACTTCCTTAAGTTTTATTTAAGCATAGTTAATTTTAATTAAATATATTTTATCATAAATCCGTGTTATTATTCAAATAGTAATGCAATTAAAGCCCATAATCATATGCACATTGGATTTCTTTAGGAAAGAAATTTGGGGTCAAATTCTACTACATATAAAATTTTTAAATAAAGGGGGAAAAAAATGAAACTTAATAAAAACAAGTCAAAGTCTAAGAAAGTGACTTTAGTTATAGCAATTATTTTTGTAATGTTTATACCAATGCTTTATTCTTCAATCTACCTTGGCAGCATTTGGAATGTTTATGGCAGCCTTGATAGTGTACCTGTGGCTTTTGTGAACTTAGATAAGTCGGTTACTAAGGATGGAAAACAGTATTCATTAGGAAAAGAGCTGGAGGATAATCTAAAAACCAACAAGGATATAGGCTGGAAGTTTGTAAGCTATGAAGATGCAATGGATGGAGTAAGGGGTACGAAATACTATGCCGTAATAGAAATTCCTGAGAACTTTTCTGAAAACATTTCAAATACCCAGGACGGAAAACTTAAAACTCCTGAGATAATTTATATAGGAAATCAAGGGGAAAATTTTGTTTTTTCACAGGTTTCTTCAAAAATTGCTAGTAGTATTAAAGCAAAAGTAAGTTCAAGTATTCAAAAGGAACTTTCAAAAGCCTTAGTGGATAGCCTAGATAATATGAAAGTTTCCATTAAGGATGCAGCTGATGGAGCAGCCCAGCTTCAATCCGGTGAACACAAGCTTTTAAATGGCGGCAAGGAGCTGGCTGACGGTACTCAAAGAGCTGCTGATGGTTCAGCACAACTTGAAAGTGGGCTCAAGACGGCGGCAAATTCCACAACAGTACTGCAGGCTGGTACACAAAAGCTTGTTAATGGAAGCAATAATCTATCAAATGGTCTTAATATCGCATCAGCAGGTTCAAAGCGGCTACAAGCAGGTTTAAAAGGTATATCAATAGGAGAAGAACAGGTAGTAAGTGGTTCTTCAACATTAGTTGATGGGTTAAAGACTCTAAAGAGTAATTTAACCAAACCTAATGATCAGATTTCTCAATTAGTAAAAGGCGCTTCAAATCTTAATAATAATGCCGATGCCATTACACAGGGAACAGGACAGCTGGATACATCAGTAAGTACATTAGCGAGTGCTGTAAATGACGCTGATTCATATTTACATGACACTACCTTGAGTGATGAGCAGAAGCTAAACGCAGCAATGTTAATTTTGGATCACATAAGCAGAGAATCTGTAGGAACTAACGGGGAATCACGATTAACAATAGCTTCAAATTCCATTCATCAGCTTTCAGACAGTTTGCAGCAACTTAAGAAAGGTACTCAGAAGATTTCAGATGGAGTAGGCAGCTTGGCAGCAGGATTAGCTGATACACAAAGTAAAGCAGCTGCAGGTACAGACCAATTAATAGGCGGAGCTCAGGAAATTCAAGAAGGAAGCGGCAGTATACTAACCGCATTGAATACTGTTACCAATAAGACTGAAGACCTGGCAAATGGATTAGATGAGCTAAACAGTGGTTCAACATCATTACAAGAAGGTCTAAAAACTATCAACGATGGAAATATGCTTTTAGTAAAAGGATTAAATACTGCAGCTGAAAAGACAGATGAGCTTTCAAACGGACTAAAGTCTCTAAGCAATGGTTCAAATTTCCTTAAGGATGGTCTTCAGAATGCAAATGCCGGAGTAGCTAAGCTTAGTGATGGATTAAATGATGGCTATGATAAGATAGACAGCAAACTAAAATTTAACTCTAAGGACATGTCCCAGTTTATTTCAGAGCCTATAACACTAAAGGATAATTCTATAAACAATGTGAAATACTACGGAGAAGGCTTAGCACCATATTTTTTATCATTGTCATTATGGTTAGGAGCGATGTTTTTCAATATGATATTAGCAAAAGTTAAACCTACAGCTGAGATTAGGTTCATTAACTGCTTTATGGGAAAATTCATTGCAGGCTCCATTATTGTGGCGTTCCAAGCTTTAATCTTAAGCATTACTGCTATAAATGGCTTGGGTGTTAAACCAGTAAGCGTGCCGCAATTCTATTTAACTAATGTTCTTATTTCAATAGTTTTTTTTAGTGTTATATACGGATTATCATATGCCCTAGGTGCTATTGGAAGGATAATTATATTCCTAGTGTTTATTATGCAGCTGGCTTCCTCAGCAGGAACATTCCCAATAGAAACAGCTCCTACAGTTTACCGAATAATTAACAAAATCGTCCCTATGACTTATTCGGTAAGTACACTTAGAATGACTATATCTGGCATAAATCAATCCATATTAAACCATTATATATTGGTAATGTTCATTTTTATTATAGTATTTCTGTGTGGTGGGTTTATTACCAGAGCAGCAATTAATTTAGGAAAAGAGAAAGAACAGAGTGTTCAGGACGCTGAAGCTGCATAATTGTATAAAGTTATAATATTAAACGGGTGCTCTTAATAAAGGGCACCTATTTTTATTTCGGAGATGTTGAAAATATACCTTCTTATTTGAAGTAACCATTGCTAATATCAGCATACATTGATTGGTGCATAAAAAATAGAACCAGTAACTTCATTAATTTTGAATGAATACAAGCGGAATCTATCATATGTTTTTTTCTAGTGCATAAAATCAATCAAATTACTTTTGGTCAACACTGCTCGATTTCTAGTTGCAGGACTATTAAGCATATGCCAAGCTGTATATTGCTCTGCATAAAGAATATTGGCAGTAGACATGCAGTCTACAGGAACGATGACATTATATCCGTGGAAAGCAGCACTAGTTGCTGTGTGAAGTACTGCACCGTTGGCAGCGAAGCCAGTAACAATTACAGTTTTAATACTTTTTTTCTGTAGTATTTCGTCTAGATTAGTCTGAAAGAACTTATCAACATTTGATTTTACAATAGGGTCACTTGGCAAAGGGGCTATCTTTCTTGCAATATCTTGAGGATTTCCATTGTGGGTGAGACTATAAACAACAAGCATGTTATTTTTTCGAGCATTCATAAGTAAATTAGAAATATTATTGATTGAAGCTATACAACGTGGGCTTTTGCATATGGTAGTCTCCATATCTAATATCAACAGTGCAGTAATCTTGGAATCAACTACTGCTAATTTTAGTTCAGGTGCAGGAGGTGGAGAGACGGTGTTCCATAGATCGATTATATTTTCATCAGCTCTTTCATTTCTATAGTTTAGGTAAACATTGTTTTGGTATTCAAACCACGCACCATGAATTGGGCAAAAATATAACACGTTAACCCTCCAAGTAAACTTTTATATCTATTATATTATGATGTACTCAGAAAAAAGTTATCATATACTTATTCCAATTAAAACATGGATATATTTTACACTCCAGTAATTGGTAGCTTATAATTAAACTAGCAGTTGGTAGTCTATATTATTAGGAGGAGATTTATTATAAGAAAGATAAGTAAAAATTTAAAATTTGACCTAGTAACTAAATCTTACGGACAGGAAACAAAAGATAAGATATTTGATTTGTCAATTGAATTATTCTCAAAAAAAGGTTTCAATTCAGTATCTATTAGGGATCTAGCAAAAGAGGTTGGCATAAAGCAAAGTTCGTTATACAACCATTTCAAAAGCAAAGATGAAATTCTAGAGGACATATATGAATTTTTTAAAGCTGAAGCAATTAAAGTGTTTCCTCAAGTGGAAAATCTTGATGATACCATCAAAAAATACACTCCCAAAGAGTTTTTTAAACAAGGGAAAAAATTGTTTATTCAATATATGTTAAGCACAAGAATGGAAAAGATATGGAGAATTTTATTTATTGAACAAGCTTCTGACCAACGGGCAGCTAATATACTATTACACGAATCTTTTAAGAAATCATTAAGCTTTATGGAAAAGGCCTTAGAAAAAATGATTGAGCAGGGTAAGATAACATCTATTAATACTAGAATATGTGCCTACGAATACATTTACCCATTAAATTTTATGTTTTTTGAGTATATTATTTCTAAATCTATAAATGCTGATAAAAATTCACTTGAAAGGCAGATGGATGAGCATATTAATTATTTTTGTAATATTATTCTAGAAAAGAAAATTTGAAAGTGAGGTAAAGACAAATGCGTTTAATTTTTATTCTTATATTTGGATTATTATCATTTTGCCTCTTAACTATAGTTTTATTATTAATTTATAGGGCATATATGCAAAAAAAGGTTCTTAGAAGTAGCAGAATCACAGCATCTCCCAATGGGTGTTCTATGATAGAGAAAATATCTATAGGTGGGATTGAACAATCTATTTTAATTCAAGCAGGTGATAAAGATAAACCGATATTACTTGTTCTTCATGGCGGACCAGGTATGCCTTTCCCAGGAGTAAGCTGTCGTGCTGTAGAAAATATATCTCAAGTAACCACTTCTAAGCTTGTTAGAAATTTTAAATTAATCTATTGGGATCAAAGAGGAACAGGCAAATCATTTAGCAACAAAATTAATAACGATTCTATGAATATTGGACAATATATTTCTGACGCAAATGAACTTGTGGATAGACTAAGAGAGAGATTTAATACCGATAAAATATATCTAGCTGGTATTTCGTGGGGAAGTGTTATTGGCATGAATATGGTTAGACAATTTCCTAACAAGTTTTATGCTTATTTTGGTATAGCGCAAATTATAAACTGGGCGGAGAGTGACCAATTATCCTACCCATGGGCTTTAGAACACGCAAAATCCACTAATAATAAAAAGGCTGAGCAAGAGTTGATGAAGGTGGGGCTGCCACCATATGAAGATAGTTATGATGACTGGAAAGTGCTGCGAAAATGGCTAATGAAATTTGGTGGATATACATATAAAGACGATTTAATCAAACCTCCTAGTCCTATTTCAACTATACAACATTTGTTGTTTTCACCTGATTATACAATAAGAGATATAATAAATACATTTAAGGGACTGCCACTTGCATTTTGTTATGAAATGATTAGTGATTTTTCTGAAATACATCATATAGAAATACCAGTATATTTTTTTCACGGAAAACACGATAAGGTATGTAATATTACCTTGATGGAAAGCTTTTTCAACAAATTAAGTGCACCACTAGGAAAACATCTAATATGGTTGGATAATTCTGCACATTTCTTTTACGTTGACGATGCAAAAAAAGTTGAAAAAATAATTGTTGAGAGTATTAAAGACATAAGATAGCAAAAGTAAGCCATTTACTAAAATCAAACTGCACTATAATGCAAAAATTGACTAAAATTCTACTATTTGCAATGAAATTGCAATATAAATTATAATTGTGTATAATTTACAAACATGGTATAATCAATTGCAAAATTAAATTCTATCTTCGATAGTTATAAAATAGTTTGGGGGGTATTTATGTTTAAGAAATTCACAGTCATATTTACAATTATTTTTATGGCAGCAGTTTGGTTTGCACCATCATTCACAAATGCCATTGCGGCTACAAATGATAGGCCTTCTATTTCAATTCAGATTCCAAAATCATTCACTAAAGCTCTTGGAGCTAAAAATAAAAAATCTTCAATCTCTACTACCGGGATTACACCACATACATCTAGTATTGAGCTAAATATATCATCACTTACTCAATGGGTACTTGATGAATCTACTAATACCTTATATGCGATTTCGCAAGATAATAAGACTTTATACTTTATAAATGCAACCACAATGAAAACAGAGAAGAGTATAATTTTTAATGGCAGTCCAACAGATATCATCAAGGATAGCGGTAATTTATATATAACCCTTGATGATTTAAAACAGATAGTTATAGTTGATATGTCAAGCAGAACTATTACCAAAACTTTATCTACCTTCTCTGATCCTTATAGGGTAGTGAAAGACGGAAACATACTATATTATGCAGAACGTGATCAGTGGTGTTTAATTCACGCATATGATCTTGTTACAAATACAGACAAAGGACTCGACTTTGACTCAATATACGAACCTGATCTTGCAATAAATACTGACAAACATATATTATACATAGGTGAATCTGGATCCAGTGGTTCCAATATGATTTATTATAGTACAATAGATAACAAAGTTATTGGCAGAACCAATTATGATAATGGGTATGGATATTCATTTCCTGGAAGAAATACACTATTTGACGGTGCAAATGTTTATTATGCTAGTAGGGATTTTAAGTTAGACAACCCCCTAAGGTGTATCGGGGATTTTGGTGGTAATGTAATATTGGCTAAGAATAATTTAGCTTTTACTAATACAAGCATATATGATGCAGCGACACATGTAAAATTAGGTGATTATGGCTCAGACATGGATTTGGTGGAGGTTTCAAACAGTACAATTTATCTTTATAGTAAAGCTACTGGAAGCATAAAAAGTTTTACTAGTTCAAACGGTTTAATAGATAGAAGCAATATTATCTCACTTATTTCAGGAACTCCTGCAGCACCAATACAAAGTAATACTAACAGTGTACTTGAGCAACCGCATACCTATAGCTTGGAAATGGACTCTTCGCTTACTCAATGGGTACTAGATGAGGCCACCAATACTATATATGGAATTTCAAATGAGAACAAAGCTTTGTTCTTTATAAATGCCACCACCTTAAATTTAGAAAAATCCATAACTTTTACAAGTGAACCTACAGATATTATTATAGAAAAAGGCAAATTATATATTTCCCTTGATGACGCAAATCAGATAGCTATAGTTGATATGCTTAGTAGGGAAATTACAGGAACATTATATACCTCTTCAGACCCTTATAGAATTGTAATTGATGGAAACAAACTATATTATGCAGAACGTGATCAGTGGTGCGACATATATGAATATGACCTTATTACTAATACTGACAAAACATTAGCAATTGACACAACATATTATCCTGATCTAGCAATAAATACTGACAAACATATATTATACATAGGTGAATCAGAGTCCACTGGATCCAATATGATTTATTATAGCACAACTTATAACAAGGTTATTGGCACAACAAATTATAATAACGGTAATGGATTTTTAACTACTGAAAGATATACATTATTTGATGGAGAACAGGTCTATTTTGCCGGAAGAGACTTTGATCCAGTAGACCCAACCCACATATTAGGAAGTTATGGTGGAGATATAATATTTGCCAAGTATGGATTAGCCTTCACAAACACTGCTGTTTATAACAGTTATACTAACGCATTAATAGCAGATTTTGGAGTGCAATTGGATTTGGTTGAATTCTCTAATAGGACAGATTTTTATATTTATAATAAACAAAGTAAATCTATTTTAAAAATTGAACCCACTGCAGCACCACCAGTAATTAATAGCGTAAGTCCTAATACTGGCCTTGTTAAAGGTGGTACAGTAGTCAATATAACAGGTACAGGATTTACTGGGGCTACAGAAGTATACTTTGATAACAATCTTGGAACTAACCTAAAGGTTAATAGCGACACATCAATTACCGTAACTTCTCCTATAGCAAGTAATATTGGTACTGCTGACATAGTTATAGTGGGTCCTAATGGGACAAACGTAATAAGCAATAGTGATAGGTTCACATATACGGGCCTTACAGTTAATGTAACGGCCACAAATGGTAGTATCGCTGGCTTGTTGCAAGGCTATAATTACGGAGCTACAGTAACCTTAACTGCATCAGCTACAGAAGGATATACCTTCCGCAATTGGACAGATAAATTAGGAAACGTATTGAGCACCAATCAGGTTTATAACTTCACAATAAAGGATAATGTAGACATCAATGCTAATTTCATTGATAACTGTGATATTAACAGTGATGGTAAAGTTGATATACTAGATTTGGCTTCTGTAGCCAAAAATTACAATATGAAGAGTACTAATACTAATTGGATTTCAAGATATGATTTTAATAAGGATGGAATAATTGATATATATGATTTAGTACTTTGCTCAAAGAGGGCCACAAAGTAAATAATATTCTTAAGAAGGAGTGTTCACAATTAAACTGTGTAACACTCCTTTTTTGCGCCGTAATGGGGTTTATGCATAATATTTAGGCAATATACAGACACTATATATTAACCATGATAAAAAGGTAGGTGAAATCCTGTGCTTTTCTATTTTTAATAAATAGAATAATAAAATCAGTTTGCTGACGATTTTAAGTATCAGGAAAGCTATGAGCGAAAAATTCCAGGAAAATAAGAAAAAGGCCTTGTTTAGAATTATGGTAATTTCCACCGTAGCTATTATATTTGTTCCTATATTATATTCAGGAATATATCTCAGTGCATTTTGGGATCCTTATGGGAGATTTTATAATGTTCCAGTAGCATTTGTTAATTTAGATAGACCCGTAATAAAGGATGGGAAAGAATATAATATCGGAAAAGATATAGAAAACAATCTCAAACAAAATAATAAAGTAAATTGGAAGTTTGTGAACTTAGATGAGGCTAAAAAAGGTGTAAGTGGCACAGCTTATTATGCTTCTGTCATAATCCCGGAAGATTTCTCCGAGAAAATTTCTGGGGCAGCCAGCGGTAATTTGATAAAGCCAACTATTCTCTATGAAGCAAACAAAGGTAAAAATTTTGTATTTGCTCAAGTATCTGAAAGAGCAGCAGAAAGTATCAGATCTGAGGTTGCTTCAAATATTCAGGAACAGACTACCAAATCACTAGCAAGCAGTTTGTATGATGTTAAGGCTTCACTTTTAAATGCCAGCCAAGGTGCAAATACCCTTCAGGATGGAACAGGAAAATTGTTAACTGGCTCAAAACAAATAACTTCAGGCTTAGCAACTGCTGCAACTGGCTCTAAACAGCTGCAGGACGGCTTAAAACAGGCTGCCGCAGGAGAAGCTCAGCTTTCAACAGGAATGGATTCCTTAATAAGTGGTCTCAATCAATTTAAGAGCGGTTTAACTCAAAATTCTGATAGCCTTTCTCAATTAGTAAATGGAGCTAAAGCTCTTTCAGATGGAATGTCTGCAGTAGCTGTTGGAACATCAAATGCCAATCTTCCGCAAGGACTAACTACGGCTGCAGATAGTATTGGACAGATTAAAGCCGCTTTAAATCAAACATCCTCAATTTTAGCTGCATCAACTGATCCACAGAGTATTGCCAATGTTCAGGCAATACTGACTGGACTAGTAAATACAATTAACTCTAATAAGCTTGAAGAAAATCTGAGAGCTGCATCAACTAGTGCAGATAGACTGACCAAAAATTTAAATCAGTTGAGTACATCATCAAAACAAGTGGCAGCAGGAACAAGCACTCTAGCAAATACACTGGCATCAACCCAAAGCACTGCCGCATCAGGAATAAACCAGCTTATTGAAGGAGCTAACAAGCTTAAAACTGGTAGCCAGATCTTATCAAATGGATTAAATACAGCAATTCAAAAAACTGGTTACCTAACTGCAGGTCTTACTTCTCTAAGCACTGGTGCAGCAGATTTAACCAATGGAATAAGCGCTGTAAATGATGGAAGCATAAAATTAAGAGATGGATTAAATAATGGCTACAATACTATGAATAGTAATCTGATATTTAGTGTAGAGGATATATCAAAATTTGTAACAAATCCATTAACTCTATCTGATGTTTCAATAAACAAGGTTACTTATTACGGTCAAGGTCTTGCTCCATACTTTATTTCTCTATCTCTTTGGCTTGGTGCAATGCTCATAAATCTTATATTATCTCTAACAAAGATATCGAAGATAATTCAAAACAAGTTTTTAAAAACATATACAGGAACCTTTCTAGTAGGTTCAGCTTTAGTTATACTACAAGCCCTAATCTTGAGCTTGGTGCTTATTACTGCCTTAGGTCTTAGCCCCACAAATCCAGTTCTATTTTATCTTGAGAACATGTTTATATCAGTGGTTTTTTTCAGCATAATGTATGGTGTATCCTATGCTATTGGAATAGTAGGTACGCCAATACTTTTTATACTGTTTATACTTCAGTTAGCATCCTCTGGAGGAACCTTTCCTATAGAAACTGCTCCAAAATTTTTTAGAGTTGTTTCACCGTACTTTCCAATGACCTATACAGTGGAAGGGCTTAGAATGATAACAAGCGGGATTAACGCCTCAAGACTAATGGAAATATCAATATTACTTACCATATTTATGCTCATATTCTTCATTGGAGGATATGTTACTAATAAAACTTTTAAAGGATTAAAAAATATTAAAGCTGAGGGCGAATGAAGTATAGTTTTATACATCATTCTACTCTCAGCTTTAATATATTGAGCTTAGTTAAGCAGATGCTCCATTCCTATATTTTTTAAGTCTGTATCCTTTTCATCGTATTCAGAGAACCTTTCATGAATTAATGCCTCCCATCAAATCATTTAGAATAATCTAAATCTAATTTAAAGATTCAATAAATATTTTTAATATCCTTCATAGAGTATTATTAAAATATTATTAGAAAAATTTAATAATACTCTATGATTTCTCTTAAGGCTTTCAAAAGTTTCAATATTATAATTTAAAATAAATCAGATTTGAAAGAAGCAATAGTTATAAAAGAAAATCTAATGGAGGTGATATTCTAATGAAAAGAATAAAAAGTAGTGTATTACCATTATGCTTATTATTCTTAATTCCACTAATGAACATAGTTTATGCACATTTAAATAACTCAACAAGAGGTTTACATAGCTTGGTTACTGACTTGGATAAAAGTGTCCCTTTTATAAAATCTTTTGCCATACCCTATGTAATATGGCTTCCATTTCTAGTCATTACATTAATATATTTATGTTTTAAAAATAGAGAAGTTTATTATAGAGTTATTATTAGTCTAATCTTAGGCCTAATTGCATGCTTCACAATTTACTTTTTCTTTCAAACTACCGTTGTAAGACCACAATTACAAGGCAAGGATTTTTTAACCAATTTGGTTAGGTTCGTATATGCCACTGATAGTCCATTTAACTGCTTTCCTAGTATACATGTTCTAACAAGCTACATATTAATAAAAGGAACTATTAAATGTAGTAAAAAAATCTCATTAAAAAGTATAATAATAATAGTAATAGCTTCACTAATTATTTTGTCAACACAGTTTATTAAACAGCATGTAATTATGGATTTAATTTTTGCCATATTACTAGGAAATACCACTTATAAACTAGTAGAGTATCTTAGTATAGAAAGAAGTTCATCTCATGTAATCAAACATTATTCCACTATTCCTGTAACTAAGAAAATAGGTACTTAATCTCTTTTAAGGTCAGAATCCCATTTTATATTGGATTTTGGTCTTTTAAATTTTAATAAAAAGTTTTAATCATTAAAATTAAGATTGTATTATATTATCCTTAGTATATATAATAAACTTAGGTAATTATTAATTTAAATCAACATATTTTTATGTGAATTACCTATAGCCCTATTTATAAACGTAAAAGTATTTGGAGTTGATTACAAGGTGAAGAGAAAGAGTATAGTTTGTATTATTTTTGTTATGATTCTATCAATTGTTTTAATTGAAAATAATGAGTATATAAAAGGCTTGCAATATGATATAACTAAAAATATCCCAACAAGATTTGAAGAAAAGAATGGTCATATTAATAATATAATAGAAGATAAAAATATAAAGGTAATCGCTCATAGGGGGAGGTGTTCAGGAGAACCGGAAAATTCCCTTAGTGCAATTAATAGTTCAATAAACACCAAGGTTGATTATGCTGAAATTGATGTTCAAGAAACTAGAGATGGTGTTGTAGTTTTAATGCATGATAAAAACCTAAAAAGACTTACTGGTGTAAATAAAAATGTAGATCAGTTAAACTTTAGTCAAATCGAAAAATTAAATATAGCTTCATCTGCACATGGAAATGATATTGAAAAAATCCCAACACTAGATGAAGTGATAAAACAATGTAAAGGTAAGTTAAATTTAATAATAGAAATAAAGCTTTACTCAAACACTGCAGATTTAACTAATAAAGTAGTTAAAATCATTGAAAATAATAATTTTGTCAGTCAATGCAAAATTCACTCATATAGCTATAGAGTTTTATTAAATGTTAAGCAGTTAAATTCTAATATACAGACTGGTTACATAATATATAGACCAATTAGTAATTTAAGTTCACTAAATGTAGACTTTTATAGTGTCCAAGAAAACATGATAACTAAGGAAATGGTAAGTGATATCCATAATGGAAACAAAGAAATATATGCTTGGACTGTTGATAAAACAGTGAATATGAATAAATTGTTGAAATTAAACGTTGACGGCATAATAACAGATAAGCCACAATTATTATTAAATATTAAAAAGAAAACAGATATTAATAAACTATAACAGCTGCATTGGCATTTTCGTAATCTTAGCAATTTCTATCCTTGGAAAATTAGGGCACATATTTTGCGATATTTGCAAAAATATCTAAAATGCCTTTAATTTTTTGAAAATCCATTATATAATCTTAAGAAGGAATAAATTTATCATAAATTTTTAAACATGTAGATATGCAAATTCAATAATAAATTTATAAGTCGTCAAAAACCCTCATTATTCGATATTTAGTTGGCTTATAAATTTATTATTAATAGTAGATTATATCTATATGTAATAAAATAGAAAAGGAGACGCAAATGGGTAGAACGTTAGCTGAAAAAATATTTGACGCACACAGAGTGGACATGCCATTTCCAGATACGCATGTTTTAAGATTGGATAGGGTTTTTTGTCATGAAATTACCACACCAATTGCAATCACAGATCTAATGGCAAGAGGAATGGATAGAGTATTCGATCCAACAAAAATAAAGGCTGTTATAGATCACGTAACACCTGCAAAAGACTCAAAAACTGCAGAACAAGGTAAGATATTACGTGATTGGGCTAGAAGACATGAGATAAAGGACTTTTTTGACATCGGAAGAAATGGTGTATGTCATGCTATATTCCCAGAGAAGGGATTCGTGAGACCGGGTTATACTGTTATCATGGGAGATTCCCATACATGTACTCATGGAGCTTTTGGAGCTTTTGCTGCAGGTGTTGGAACAACTGACCTTGAAGTAGGTATTTTAAAGGGAGTTTGTGCATTCCACGCTCCAAAGACAATAAAATTTGTTCTTAATGGAGCTTTAAAACCAGGGGTTTATGCAAAGGACCTTATACTTTTCATTATTAAAGAACTTACCGTTAACGGTGCAACAAACATGGTAATAGAATTCACAGGTTCTGTTATCGATGCAATGTCAATGGAAGCACGTATGACACTTTGCAATATGGCAATAGAAGCAGGTGGTACTTGTGGAGTATGCTATCCTGATATGACAACTGTAGAATATTTATGGCCTTTCATAAAAGATGAATTTAGTTCAAAGGAAGAAGCTTTAAAAGAATACTCTAAATGGGTTTCAGATGCAGATGCTTCCTATGAAAAAGTATATGAATATGATGTTACAAATCTAGAACCAATGGTAACATTTGGTTACAAACCTGATCAAGTGAAATCAGTAAGTGAGATGACAGGTACAAAAATTGATCAAATCTATATCGGAAGCTGTACTAATGGCCGTATAGAAGATTTAAGAATTGCAGCAGGTATCCTTAAAGGTAAAAAAATAAGTGATAATGTGCGTGCAATTGTAAGTCCTGCAACTCCAGCTATCTATACACAAGCCTTAAAAGAAGGTTTAATTGAAATTTTCCAAGAAGCTGGTTTCTGTGTTACAAACCCAACATGCGGTGCTTGTCTCGGTATGAGTAATGGGGTTCTTGCAAATGGCGAATCCTGCGCATCAACAACAAACCGTAACTTTAACGGCAGAATGGGAAAAGGCGGTACAGTTCATCTTATGAGTCCTGCAACTGCTGCTGCTTCAGCCATTGAAGGTAAAATAACAAATTCAGAGTTATATAAAGCTTAAGTAGTGGAGGAAAAAAATGAAGAATTTTAGCGGAAAAGTTTTATTCTTAGATAGAAGTGATATAAATACCGATGAAATCATTCCGGCAAAGTATCTTACTGAAATTACTAAAGAGGCATTAAAACCTTATTTATTAGAAGACTTGACTCTTGATGGTTTCAACAATAAAGAAGATATTAAAGACAAAGCTGTTGTTGTAACTAGAGAAAATTTTGGCTGCGGTTCTTCCAGAGAACATGCGCCATGGGCTTTAGAAGTAAATGGAATCAATGCAGTTATTGCAGAAAACTTTGCAAGAATATTTAGACAAAACATGTATAATTGTGGTATGTTCGCAATAGAATTATCAAAAGAAAAAATAGATTATCTTTTTGACAATTATGCTGGCAAAGATGCTGCAATAGATATTGACGTTGAAAATGATAAGATTACTGTAACTTCAGCGGATAAATCTGATGTTATTGATTTCAAAGTAGGCGGTTTTGACAAGACTCTAGTTAAAGAAGGCGGCTGGGTTGGTTACGCTGACAAAAACTATTAATTTTTAAAACATTATTGGTTTTGTTTCTACTAAAAGAGGTTCTCAAAGAGAGCCTCTTTTTTATCGTTTTAAGTGAACTAAAAGCCAAAATCTTTAAGCAAAGCCTGCATTTATCATTATGAAAAACTAATACTTATTAAAAGATTGTGTTATAATTTACACAGTGCTGGTAATTTAATATGTAAATTTAACAGAGATTAAAGATTAAAAAGATACTATGTTAAACTTTTTTGAATTAAGGAGGCCTTATAAGCAATGACATTATATAGGTTTGCAAGTGGAAAAAATACTTCAACAGAGATAAAAAATGCATCAATAGAAGATAGAAAGATGATTATAGATACACATGCTCATATAGGAAAAGTTGATAAATTTAATATGCCTGAAGAAATTCTGATTGAATCTATGAATAAATATAATATTGATTATTGCCTAGTATCAAATATAGAAGGCATTGAATTTGATAATGATCAAAAACCTATTCCTGTAGAACTTCAGCGTTCCCAAAAAGAAATTAATAAAGCAGCAATTAATTTTGCAAAAGACTATCCTACTAGAATTGGTGTGCTGCTGTGGGCAAAGACTAGTACAGAAGGATGTACAAAGGAATTTGAAAATATGATTATTAGTAATAGAGGTGTAGTATATGGAATCAAATTTCATCCTTATCATGCTAATACTCCTTTCGATTCGCTGAAGGTGGAGGAATATATAAAACTAGCTGAAAAATATGATTTGACTGTAGTTGTTCATACAGCTGCAAGTTCAGAATCTAGCCCAAGAGAAGTCTATAATATGGCAATTAAACATCCTGGAATAAACTTCGTGATGGTTCATATGGGCTTGGGAACTGATAATGAGGAGGCAATAGAGCTTATATCTAAATTACCTAATTTGTATGGAGATACCACATGGGTAAAACCAAAGAATTCACTCAAAATGATAAAAAAATGTGGAATTGATAAGCTTTTATTGGGGACAGATAGTCCTATTGATGGAGTTGATACTTATGCTAATCAATTCTATCAAACATACTTCAATAATTTCAAAAATGTATTGTCACCTGAGGATTACAGTAAACTTATGTATAAGAATGCAGTAAGGTTATTTAAACTACCTGTTGAATAAACTTTGAATAATAGGGAAGGAAGTTTTGTACAAAAGAGGTAAAAGAAATGAATAACATATCTATCAGTATTAATAAGATGCATTTAATTAAGGAAAAACTAAAAAATGAAAAAGTGTTTAGTATATCTTTATTTTTGGCAATATTCACTTGTTTTTTTATAAGACCGCAAATATCGTATATAAACTTCAAAGTCCTAGTACTACTTTTTAATTTAATGATAATAATTTCTGCGTTTGAGAATTTAAAAGTTATGGATAGAATTGCTTTAGAGATTTTATCAAAATGTAAAAACAGTAGAACTGTTTCTTTGGTGTTTATAATAGTAACTTTCTTTGCTTCTATGCTTGTAACAAATGATGTTGCACTTCTTACTTTTGTTCCATTATGTATATTTACTTTTAAAATGGCAAAAGTTGATTCTATGAAAACAATAATAATTCAAACTTTAGCAGCAAATATAGGCAGTAGTTTAACACCAATGGGAAACCCTCAAAATTTATTTTTATATACTCAATATAATTTAAATGTAATGCAGTTTTTCTCTGTTACAATTCCATTTGTTATACTTGGTATGCTATGGCTGCTGCTACTAAACAAGAGAGTTTTAAGAAAAGAAATAAAACTTACACTAGAAATAGTACATATAGAAGATAGAAAAAGGACTATAATTTATTTTGTACTTTTTTTACTTATAGTGTTTTCTGTATTTGGATTAATAG
The DNA here is from genome assembly GCA_030706015.1 of Bacillota bacterium. Classification (GTDB taxonomy): domain Bacteria; phylum Bacillota; class Clostridia; order Clostridiales; family Clostridiaceae; genus JAUZPI01. The sequence goes on along the minus strand of JAUZPI010000012.1, from coordinate 19,758 downwards.
ATTATAAATATACATTTTTAGCCACAGTATTATGCATAGTTTTTATGGACAAGCATCTTGTAAAAGAAGTAGATTATTTTTTATTAGCTACCTTTATATGCTTTTTTATATTTATCGGAAATATCTCCAATATAGAATTTATACAGGAATATTTAAAGCATTTTTTACAAAGGCCTAATATACCATATTTTTCATCTATATTACTTAGTCAGATAGTGAGCAATGTTCCTTGTTCTATACTTGTATCTGGATTTACAGATAATTGGAGAGAAGTAATTTTAGGAGTTAATATCGGAGGAATGGGTACCCTTATAGCTTCATTAGCTAGTCTCATTTCATATAAAATATATATGAATGAACATAAAGAAAAAAATAAAATATATTTAAATAAGTTTAGCTTATATAATTTTGTAAGTTTGTTTGTATTTTCATTTGTAAGTTATTTGTATATCAATTAACAATAAATTTGTTTCACTTAAGAGATAGTATGCAACACTAAAAAAGGCCAATAACACAGATTTTAAAAGCTCGGTGATAAGCACGGAGCTTTTAAAATTTAAGTATGGTAAAAAGATATTAGTTATGAATATATTGACATACTACTTTAGAAGTGATAAATTAACAATATTGATATATCGTTTCGATATATCAATATGCTACATATTATATTAGGAGTGTGAATAATGTTAGAGTACATAATTCTTGGTTTCCTTATGTCTGGTAATAAAAGTGGCTATGATTTAAAAATGTCTATGCAAAAGAGCACATCAAACTTTTTTGCTGCCAGTTTTGGAAGTATATATCCTGCATTAAACAGACTTGAAAAACTTGGTTATATAGTACCCTGTGTTGAAAGTCTATCTGCTAAAGCAAAAAAAAATTATCAGATTACTGATGTAGGAAAAGCTGAATTTATGCAATGGTTACAAGAGCCTATAAGTTTTTCAAAAATTAAATTTGATTACTTGGTTAAAATATTTTTCTTTAACTATCTAGAAAAAGAAAAATCAAAAGAACTCATAAATTTACTTATTTGGGATATAAAAAAAGCAGTAATGGAATTATCAAATGTTGAAAAACAAGTGAATGGGAGAATAGATTTATATCAAAAAGCTACTTTAGAATTTGGTAAGGACTATTATTGTTTTCTAATTAATTGGTGTGAAAAATTGATTGAAAAAAATTATTAAGATCTTTACTGTATAAATAAGGTATGAAAGAAGGTAACTTATGAAAGTAATAATTTTAAACGGCAGCCCTAAAGTGGAGAAAAGTATTACAATGCAGTATGTATATTATTTAATGAATAAATTTAGGCATCTAGATTACGAAATATTTAATATTACTAAGGAAATCGACAAAATACAAAAAGATAAGAATTTCTTTAATTCAATGGTTAACAGTATACAATCATCAGATTTGGTTATATGGGCCTTTCCTGTATTCGGTTTACTAGTTCCAGCTGATTATAAAAAATTCATAGAGATTATTTTTCATAGCAATAGAAAGGAGTTTTTTTTCAATAAATATACCATAGCTTTAACAACATCTATTCACTTTCTAGATAATTATGCCAGATATTATATAAATGGTATATGTGATGATCTTAATATGAAATATCTAGGGGATTTTTTTGCTCATTCGAAAACATTGTTAAATAAAAAAGATAGAAAGAGTTTTGAAATATTTTTTCAAGACACAATTAACCAGATTAACAATAAAGTACAGGTGTACAAGACATATCCACCTATTAAATACAAAGAATATAATCTTCAGTTTGAAGCTGAAAAATTTGAGATAATAGAAACTAGAAGGAAAATCGTTGTTATTTCAAATACCAGCAGCTCAAATGATAACTTAGATAAAATGGTATGTCAATTTAAAGGATACTTCAAAAATGAAGTACAATTCATAAATCTTAAAGGTCTAATTAAAAAAGGTTGTTTGGAATGCTACAGGTGTAGCGATAACAACAAATGTGTATTTGATAAAATTGACGGCTTTTCAGATGCGTACTTTAACATTATAAGAGAAGCAGATATAGTTGTATTTGCAGATTATGTAAAAGACAGATACCTTTCATCAGAATACAAATTATTTCTTGATAGATGCTTTGTTGTTAACCACCAACCTAGACTTCCAGGAAAACAGGTGGGTTATATAGTTTCAGGACCAATAAATCAAATTCTATCGTTGAGGCATAGTCTTGAGGCTTGGTGTGAAGTAAATGGTGCTAATTTTGTTGGTATAGTGAGCGATGATAGCCAAAATAATATAGAAATTAAAAGCCATCTATACAATCTAGCAAAGAGACTGGTTGAGTTAAGTGAGAAGGAATATTTTAAACCAATATCTTTTGAGGGGCTGGCTTCTAAGAAGATATATAGGGATGAAATGTGCGGAGAACTTCAACAGATTTTTCTTTCAGATCATAGATATTTCAAAAAGAATGGTTATTATGATTTTCCCAATAATAATTTAAAATTAAAACTAATCAATTATATGATTGGTATTTTAAATAAGATTCCCATATTTAGAAAATGGCTTATTCATAATGTACACTCAATTAAAATAGCTGATTTTATAAAAATAACCAAATAATGTTGATATAAAAAGCATCCACTAAGATGCTTTTTCTGTTATATATGCCCTTTACTATTACGACATAATTCTAGTAAAAACTGATTATATTTACATATTGTATAACATATGGTATTATTGTATCCATTATAGTTAATACACATCTTTGCATGACAGGAGGTCTAAAACTAGTATGAAAAGACAAAAAGTATTTAGTAATAACGAAATTAAATTTCTAGCATCAATGGGTTTAGTAATGGGATTTAGAGAATTAGCACTAAGTATGCTTGATCCCTTTATTACCATATACGGGAAAACCTTAGTAGGAAATACAACTTTTTTATGTGGACTGGCACTCGGTATTTACGGTTTAACAAATGCAGCTTTTCAAATCCCTTATGGTAGTTTAAGTGATAGAATTGGTAGAAAACCGGTAATACTAATAGGATTAATTCAATTATTCATTGGCCTCTTATTAGCAGGACTAACGAAAAATATTTATCTTTTTATCTTAGCTAGAGCTTTACAAGGAAGTGGAGCTGTAACTGCCATCGCTTACTCTTGGATTGGTGATAACATTGAGGATAGTAAGAAAAATAGAGCTATGGGAATTGCAGGAATTATAATTGCACTAGGAGCTTTAGTAGCATTTGTTATTGGTCCAATTCTATATAACATAATGGATGTAAATTCTATGTTTCTGTGGTGTTCTTTTTTTATTCTAGTTGCCATTTTATTTATTAACTTTTCTGTAGAGGATAGTAGTCATAATCAGCAAAGATTTATTAGTCATAAAGATGGCATAGCAATAAAAGAAATAAAAATACTTTTAAAAAATAAGTACATAATACTTTTAGGTATATGTGGTTTCATTTTTAATTTTGCATTATCAGAAATGTTTTTTATTGTACCAGATCAATTAAGAAAAGAAATTGGTGTTAAAAATATGTGGTATGTATTTTTGCCAGCAGTAATATTGGGAATTGTAATTATGAATATAGGTACAATGCTTTCTGACAATGGTTATTTTACTCTTGCAACAATTACTGCCTTTTTTATGCTGGCTTTTGGTTTTATAGCCCTTATTTGCAGCACACTACTAGCTACCTTTATTGGAACTATATTAATAGTTTCCAGTTTTATGTGTTTAACAACAGTTATACCATCTTCCTTGAACAAATTTCTTGATAAGAATAAAAGAGGTGCAGCAAATGGCTTATTTCAAACTCTAGCTTTTAGTGGCTTTTTTACTGGTTCTACAGTAGCTGGCTTCGTTTTGGAACATAATTATATGATTTTAATATACATGGTTCCAATCTCATTATCAATAATAGGTTCATTATGCATTAACTGTATCAAATCTACTGCACCCAGCTTAATTCCTTCTGTTGATAATTAATATTTATCTTCTAAATGTAAGTACTTCATCATTTAACAGCTATTTTTTAGCATAAAATCATCTAAATTGGTTAATCTAATTCTCGAAAGGGGCTGATTAAATGCCACGTAGAAAGAATATTAAAGAAAAATTTAGTCAACCTAGAAGAGAAAAAGCAGTTGAAGCGATGGACAGAGCTACAGATAATATTATTAATAAAAAGAATATGGAAGATAATTATAGAATAGGCGAAACTGTAACAACTAAAAAGGTTAAGGCCTAAAGCCTCTAAGCAAAAGCACCAGTGTTGGTGCTTTTTCCTTTTTATATACTTCCACTCTATTAATTGTTCTTATATAATATGTATATCACATTATTGAAAGGGATGGTATGCTTGGGAAAATATATGCATGATGCTTCAAAAAAGAGGGGCTTAAAACCAGGAAGCTTAATTCATGTTGGAAAACCCTCCAATGGCGCTTGTTTAATAACTGCCATACAATATAATGAAAATAATATTAGCCAAAGAATTTTAAAGGATATTTCTGAAATTGAATTATCCGACCATAAATCAACATGGATTAATATTATAGGTCTTGAGGATACCTCCGTTATTGAAAGCATAGGGACTCGTTTTAATATACATTCTCTTATTCTTGAAGACATACTTAATACAAATCAAAGGCCAAAAATCGAAGAATTTGATGATTATGCTTTTTTAGTAATGAAAAATATAATTTATAGTTATAATGATGATAATTTAGCAATAGAACAATTAAGTTTAATTATAGGAAGTAATTATATAATAACCTTTCAGGAGAGAGCTTACGAAGAAGATATTTTCTATATGCTAAGAGAAAGATTAAGTAATGAAAAAAGTAAAATCAGAAAGGCATCCATTGATTATCTTGGTTATGCAATTATTGACAGCTTAGTAGATAATTATTTCTATGCCTTAGAGAATATTGAAGACAAAATAGAACTTACAGAAAGTGAACTTATATCAAATCCAGGAAGTGCAACTCTGCAGAATATTTATGAGTTAAAGAGAAAAATGCTTTCTATAAGAAAAGCCCTTTGGCCGCTAAGGGAGATTATAAACATACTACAGAGGGGAGAGGTAGATATAATAAAGGATTCAACATTAGTATATTTACGTGATGTGTATGATCACATTGTGCAAATTATAGATACTATTGAAATATTCAGGGATATAATTTCCGGAATGCTAGATACTTATTTATCCAGCAATGCTAATAAAACAAATGAAATAATGAAGGTGCTAACAATTTTCTCTACAATATTTATACCTTTATCTTTTATCGTTGGTCTCTATGGAATGAATTTTGAGAATATGCCAGAATATAAACTACCTTGGGCTTATCCAACACTCTGGGTTTTTATGATTTTTATAGTTCTAATCATGTTTAGATATTTTAGAAAAAACAAATGGATATAAAAATAGAAGGAGGTGTGACAGGTCTCCTTCTATTTTTAATTATTTATTCTTTTTGCTTTTTTTGGAATCTTTTTTTGATGCCTTGATATCGTCAACATTATCGTTATCGATATTGTTAGCATTGTTTAATCGATTCTTTTTTGACATAAAGAACAACACTCCTTTTGTTTAATTTACTTTTATTATTAACTCTAAAAAATTTTTTATACCTGTCATAAATATTTATAATAATAGATAATTTGAATAAAATATAATTGATAATTTTTATTTCAATAATTTTTATTTAAAGAAATAGCATTATATTTAGTTTAAGTATTTGATTTTTTTTGCTTTACTAAGTATAATTTTTATATAATTTATTAAATATTTTAAAACCAATGTAAAATATTTTAGGAATTGCAGGTTATTAAATGAATGAACGACTCCAAAAGTATATGGCAAGGTGTGGCGTAGCCTCAAGGCGGAAGTGTGAAGAATTGATATCCTCAGGAGCCGTTGCAATAAATAATATTATTGTAAAGGAATTAGGAACTAAAATCGATTCAGATGCAGATGTAGTTACTGTAAGTGGCAAGAAAATCGAGCCTGAAAAGGAAAAAGTGTATATTGCTCTTAATAAGCCTGAAGGATACGTTTCAACTGTAAAAGATGAAAAAAACAGACCAACAATCATAGATATTATTAAGGTTAAGGAAAGGGTATACCCTATTGGAAGGTTAGATTATGACACTTCTGGACTTATTTTATTAACTAATGATGGGAATATTTACAATAGAATAATCCATCCAAGAAATAATATTGATAAAGCTTATATTGCAATAATTGAAGGATATCCATCACCGGAGGAAATAGAACACTTTCAAAATGGTGTAAATCTTGACGGTTATATTACAGCACCTTCAAAGTTTAAAATAATTGCACAAGGTAGCAAAAAAACAAGGGTAGAGATTACTATCCATGAAGGAAAGAACAGGCAAGTTAGAAGAATGTGCAGCGCTATTAATCATGAGGTTATAAACCTGCAAAGAATTAGGATTGGAAAAATAAAATTAGAAAACTTACCAAAAGGCAAGTGGAGATTTCTAACAGAAGAAGAAATAAACTACTTAAAAAAATTATAAAAAAAATTTTCGGAGGTTTAGTATGTCAAATGAAAAAATGAAGGATTCATTAGAATTAATATCATCAAAGGAATTTAGTCATTATGACGATATGTATAAGGTTGTAGACTTTTTAAACAAAAACCTTGCTGGTACCAACATTATCGTAGGGTTATCTGAAAAAGGAAAAATTCAAATGATAAATATTTATAGAGAAAATTAACAAAAAAATGAATAAAATGTTGCTTATCTTTTCATGTGATGATAAAATTAAATAAATATTTCTTTATACGCGGGCGGAGGAAAGGATTGAAAATTAAATGGAAGATAGCAAACATGATTTGATGAGAACCATTCAGGTTAAATTTCCTAGATTAAGTAAGGGTCAAAAACTTATTGCCGAATATATATTAAAACATTATGATAAAGCTGCTTTTATGACTGCAGCAAAACTTGGAATCAGCGTTGGTGTAAGTGAATCTACAGTAGTTCGTTTTGCAAATGAACTTGGTTTTAGTGGGTATCCCAAGTTACAAAAGGCTCTTCAAGAACTAATTAAAAATAAGCTCACTACTGTTCAAAGAATAGAACTTTCAAATAATTTCATGAGTGAAGAAAATGCCCTAAAAGGTGTCTTAAAATCCGATATGGAGAACATAAGGGTTACCTTAGAAAAAATTAATCATAGAACCTTTGACGAGGTTATAAATAGTATTTTTGATGCAAAACGAATATATATTATTGGCCTAAGGAGCTCAACGGCTCTATCAGAATTTCTAGGATTTTATCTTAATCTGATTTTGGATAATGTTAATATTATAGGTTATGGTATTAGTGATATATTTGAACAAATGATCAATTTATCTAGTGGCGACTTAGTGATAGGAATTGGTTTTCCGAGATACGCCATCAGAACAATAGAGGCATTAAGCTTTGCACACAGTAGGGGAGCAAAGGTAGTTGCCATAACCGATAGTTTGCTTTCTCCATTTGCTACACAAGCAGATTATACTCTAATAGCTCAAAGCAACATGGCATCATTTGTTGATTCTCTAGTGGCACCATTAAGCGTTATTAATGCATTAATAATTGCTGTTGGGTTAAGAGAACGAGATAAGATTTCACAAACCTTTGCTGATTTAGAGGGAATCTGGCAAGAATATCAAGTGTATTCCCACAAAAGTGGTGAAGATAGGTAAAAGTAGGGTTATCCTACTTTTTTATTTTTATTTTTAATTTACCAGATATCTGTTATAGTAGATTAGTAGTAATAAAGTAGAATAGAGGTGTCAAAACAATGTCTTTAGTTGTTGTTATCGGTGGAGGACCTGCCGGTATGATGGCCGCAATTGCAGCAGCCGCAAAGCATGAAGTAATATTAATTGAAAAAAATGAAAAACTTGGAAAAAAGCTTTTTATTACTGGAAAAGGAAGATGTAATATAACAAATGCAAAGGATATAGGTGAATTCTTCGAATGTATTCCTGGCAATTCAAATTTTCTATATAGTCCTCTTTATTCTTTTACTAATGAGGATACAATGAATTTTTTTAAAAACTTGGGAGTTGATCTAAAAATCGAAAGAGGAGATAGAGTTTTCCCAACCTCTGATAAGTCTTCAGACATTATCACTGCATTTAAAAGAGAATTAGACAATAGATTTGTTAATGTTTTACTAAACTCATCAGTTAAAAACATTATTGAAAAGAATAATACTATAGAAAGTGTTGCTCTCCAGGATGGCAGAATAATAAAAGGAGACTATTTTGTACTTTGTACTGGTGGGCTTTCCTATCCACAAACAGGTTCCACGGGAGATGGATATAAATTTTCAAAAGATTTAGGTCACCACATTGTTACCCCAATGCCCTCTCTTGTTCCTGTAGAGGTTAAGGAGGAATGGATAAAAGAGCTCCAGGGATTATCCCTTAAGAATGTTGAATTTAGCATAAAATCAGGCAAAAAAACTATGTATAAAAACTTTGGCGAAATGTTATTTACTCATTTTGGTTTATCTGGTCCTATTGTTCTTAGTGGCAGCAGGATAGTGAACAACAATAAAGATTTAACTGCCGAAATTAATTTAAAGCCAGCATTAACCTATGAGGAATTGGACAAAAGGATTCAAAAAGATTTTGCCAAATTTACAAATAAAGCATTTAAAAATTCTTTAGATGAACTTTTACCCAAAAAACTTATTGATGTAGTTATAAGACTATCAGGTATTGACGAGAATAAAAAAGTAAACTCTATAACAAGGGAAGAAAGAAAAACTTTAATTGATTTGATACAACATTTCAAACTAAACATTAAAGGTTTAAGGCCAATACAAGAGGCAATTATAACTGCTGGTGGAGTAGATACTAGAGAAATCGATCCGTCTACAATGAAATCAAAGAAGGTTAATAATCTTTATTTTGCAGGTGAAATTATCGATGTTGATGCTTATACAGGTGGTTTTAATATCCAGATAGCACTTTCTACAGGTTATACTGCTGGTAACAATATTGGATTTTAATAAAAATTTAGAATAAGTAATTTATTTGTAGAAAATTTGAAGGATTTTGTAGCTTAATATAGAATAATATAATTGATTATGTATTTACATATAGAAAGGCGGAATGCAATTGAATTTTTCAGTGGCAATCGACGGACCTGCTGGTGCAGGAAAAAGCACAATAGCAAAACTGCTGTCAAAAAGGTTTAATTTGATGTACATTAATACTGGTGCAATGTATAGAACCATTGCTTTAAAAGCAATAAAAAAACAAATAAAACCTGAAGAAATTGAAAAACTATGCTTACTAACCGACAGTTTAGAAATGCATTTTAATGATGATAGATTGATTGTAAATAACGAAGATGTAACAGATTTTATTAATGATCCATTTATCAGTCAAAATGTATCGCAATATGCTGCTATACCTGAGATTAGGGAACGACTTGTAAAATTGCAACAGCAAATGTCAAATAAATACAACGTAGTAATGGATGGAAGAGATATAGGAACTGTTGTCCTAAAAAATGCAGCTTTCAAATTCTTCTTAACGGCTGCACCAGAGGAAAGAGCCAAAAGAAGATATGATGAGCTAGTAGCTAAAGGACTTGAAGTTAACTATGATTCAATTTTAAGTGATATTATTAAAAGAGACTATGTTGACTCTCATAGAGAAGCAAGTCCATTAGTAAAGGCTGAAGATGCCATTGAGGTTGATTCCTCTTATCTTTCCATTGACCAGGTAGTAGATAAAATGACCGATTATATAGTTAATACAATGAATAGTATTTCAAAATAATTATTAGAGGTGAAATTACTTGGGTAACTTTGTAACGTTAGCAGATAAAGCTGGATTTTGCTTTGGAGTAAAAAGAGCTGTTGATACCGCTCTTGACGTTAAAAAGCAGAATAACAAAAAAATATATACACTAGGTCAGTTAATACATAACAACGATGCAGTAAACTACCTAAAAGCAAATGACATCTTTCCAATAGAAAATATAGAAAACTTAAATGAAGGCGATGTAGTAATTATCAGATCTCACGGCATTTCGCCTCATGTACTTAATAAATTAAAGGAAAAGAAGTTGACTATAATTGATGCAACTTGCCCATTTGTTTCTAAGATACAGGAAAAAGTAAAGAAATATTATGATTTAGGGTATAATATATTAATAGTAGGCGATAAAACTCATCCTGAAGTAATCGGTATAAATGGATGGTGTAATAATAATGCAATCATATCAAAAGACGGAGATGGATTAAACAAATTACCATCTAAGCTTTGTGTAGTATCACAAACTACTGAAAAACAAGAAAACTGGGAGAGAGTATTAAGTTTTGTTGTGAAGCAGTGCAAGGAATTTGTGGCTTTCAATACTATCTGTAATGCAACAGAAGTGAGGCAAAAATCCGCAGAATACCTTTCAAAGAAGGTAGATGTTATGGTGGTTATTGGCGGCCGTCATAGCTCTAACACTACTAAGTTAAATGAAATTTGCAAAAATAATTGCAAAAATACAATTCACGTGGAAAATTCAGGTGAAATTCCTGAGTCTATATATAAAAATAAAAACAACCTAAAAATAGGTGTTACAGCTGGTGCTTCAACACCTGATTGGATTATAAAGGAGGCAATTATAAAGATGAGCGATGATCAAAATTTCCAAGAAATGAATGATGTAATAAGAATGATGGATGAAAATGAAAAAAAGATATTTACTGGTGCTGCAATTAAAGGTGAAATTATTTCGCTAAATGAAAAAGAAGCATTTTTAAATATAGGGTATAAAGCAGATGGATTATTACCTTTATCCGAAGTTTCAACCGAAGCAAATGTAAAGTTAACAGATATATTTGCAGTAGGACAAGAGATAGACGCAAAAGTAATAAAGCTTAAGAATGAAGATAACTATGTTGTTCTTTCCAGAATAGAGCTTGAAAGAGAAGCTGGTTATAAGGAAATAGAAAAGGCCAATGAAGATAAATCACCAATATCTGTTACAGTAAAAGAAGCAGTTAATGGCGGATTAGTTGCAAATTATAAAGGTGTACGTGTCTTTATACCTGCTTCTCATATTGAATTATCCCATGTAAATGATTTAAATGAATATATCGGAAAAGAGCTGCAAGTAAGTATTATTGAACTAAGTAGAAAAAGAAATAATACTAGAATAGTTGCTTCAAGAAGAGATCTATTAAAATCTGAAAAAGATTCTCATGACAAAGCAGTTTGGGAAAATCTTGAGAAGGGTCAGGTAGTAGATGGTGAAGTAAAAAGGTTAACTGATTTTGGAGCTTTCGTTGATATAAATGGAGTAGATGGATTACTTCATGTATCAGAAATTTCATGGGGAAGAATAAATAAGGCTTCAGAAGTATTAAAAACAGGTGATAAAGTTAAGGTAATTATTTTAGATGTTTCTAAGGAAAATAAAAAGTTATCCCTTAGCATAAAGCATCTTATTGACAATCCATGGAATGCTGCAGATACAAAATATCCTGTTGGTTCTGTAGTTCTTGGTAAAGTAGTTCGCTTTGCTAATTTTGGTGCTTTTGTTGAACTAGAACCTGGTATAGATGCTTTAGTTCATATTTCAGAAATAAGCCATAAGAGAATTGCTAAACCATCTGATGTTCTTAAAATTGGTGAAGAAATTAAGGCAAAAATACTAGATGTAAATATTGAAACAAAGAAGATTGGTCTTAGCATTAAAGAGGTAGAAGAAATATAAAACTTTTCCAAACCAATGAATAATTTTAATAAAATGCGTATAACATAGGTATGTACTGCGCATTTTATTTTATTGTAAAACTTATTGTGAACAAGTTTCGCAATAAGTATATTTTTTATTAATTGACTTTTTAATTTTTTTTGATAAAATTTTATCTAGTACATTTCTTAAATGTAATAAATTATATACACTACTAAAAGAATTAAAAAACACAATAGAAGGAGGTGGAAACCTGGTTTTTCTACTTAATTAATAAGAAATTAAGACTAAGGACCAGGAAGATAGATTTGAATGCATTAGGACGACATATATTAGCCGAAATTTACGGGTGTGATCAAAGTTTATTAAATGATAAAGATCAAATAGAAAAAATAATGGTAGAATCCGCACTTCAATCAGGTGCAGAAGTAAGAGAAGTAACTTTCCATAAATTTAGCCCTCAAGGGGTAAGTGGAGTTGTTATAATTTCAGAATCGCATTTAACCATACATACTTGGCCAGAGCTGGGATATGCTGCTGTGGATGTATTTACTTGCGGGGATAGAATAAATCCTTGGGATGCATGTAATTATATGACAGAATATTTAAAAGCAACAAGTATGACAGCTTCTGAAGTTAAGAGAGGTATTTTTGACCATCCTGTATCAGTTAAAGGTACAGAAGAATAATTAGGTATTGATTCCTATCTTTACTCCTTTTTAGTATATTAGTTCATATTTATAAAATATAACTAATATACTTTATATTGGGTAAGGGTAGGGAGGAATATAATTGAAACATTCCAGAATTCTTAAATTAAACGATGAACTGACTGATAGAGAAGAGCAGGTAATCAATAAAGTTCTAGGAGAATATGATATTAAAGCAGTAACCATTTCAAAAGCCAGAAGTGCCTATAAAATTCAAACAAACAATTCCTGTATTTGTTTGAAACGAATGCGCCATGGTAAAGATAAGCCCAAAAACGGTAGTGTTTTGGTGGATAATTTATATGCTATTGGATTTAACAATACACCACAGTATATAAGGACTATTCAGGGATTATTGTTTGTAAGGTATCATGGATGGTTTTTTTATGCTACTGAATGGATTGATGGTGAGGAATGTACACTAAGCAATTTATCCGAAGCAGCTGATTGTATTAAACTACTTGCACATTTTCATAATAGTGTAAAGAAAATCGATACTAAAAATTTAAGAATTAAAAACAACCTTAAAAATTGGTCAAAGATATTTAAGGACGGTATATCTGATTTAGAAAAATTCAAAAGGATTATGAAAATGAAAAAAATTCGTAATCAATTTGATGAATTATATGAAAAGAATATGGATATCTTTTATAATAGGTCTCAATTGGCTTTAGCCTATCTGAATAATTCTCAGTATTATAAATTATCCAGAGAAGCAGAAGCTAATAAGACTATCTGTCACAACAGTTTTTACTATCAAAATATATTAAAAAAGGATGGTCAGTATTACATTATTGACCTAGATAGCATTATTATTGATCTACAAATAAATGATGTAGGTAAGCTTATAAGAAGACTTATGTTCAAAAAAGAATATAGCTGGGACTTTTCTAAAGCTAAGGTACTTATAGAGGCTTATAATTCCATAAATAAGCTTACTAAAGACGAATTAGAAGTGATGCTAGCATTAATAATCTACCCCCATAAGTTTTGGAAGCTTGGGAAGAAAAGATATATAAAGCGTAAAAACTGGAGCGAATCTAAGTATATGCATAAGTTAAAGAAGCTTATAGATTATGAAAAAAAACAGCAAACTTTTATAGATGAATATATAAGGTACCTTGATATCTATAATGCTTAGGTGGAATCTAAATAGTTTAAAATTATAAATTTTTTAGAGGATAGATATGTATAAAAGTGTAAAGTTAAATAATAAGAATCTTGCTGATTTTAAGCTTCTTAATGCTAATAGAGTTAAATTCAATAGTTTGAATGAAGATTTTTTCAAAATATATGACGAGTTAAGCTTATTAAAAAAAATGGCTCTTCGTCGGAATGTAAACCTCTTAAAAAACGGGGAGAATTATATTGGATATATATGGACAAATAAAATAAATGAGCGAAATTGTTCCATTAACTCAATGAGTATAGAGAATTGTGAAAATGTTACACAATGTTATAAAATTCTCTTATCTTCCTTAAATCATTGCTTAAATCTCACATATTTATGTGAGGATAAGAATGAGAATACAGCTGTTTTAAAGGCCATTGGGTTTAAAAATAAGTCCTGTACATTATCTATGTATTCCAATCTTGAAACTTTTAATTATTTCTCCCTTGATACAGATATTAGTTTTAAAAGATTAGACCGTGGCAATGATGAAGACATAAGATGCAAAATTCAAAATGAAGTGTTCCAAAAGGAAGATAGAATACCTTTGTACTTAGACGATATTTATTACGATGAGGATCAAAATTACTACTATGATGAGGGAGCTATATTTATCAAAAAGAAGGATAAATACATTGGGTACGGGCAAATTATTATAGAAAATAACATGCCTACCATTGTCAATTTTGGTATCTTAAAAGAATATCAGGGCAAAGGTTATGGCAAACAGTTGTTAGCATACTTGTTAAACATTCTAAAAACAAATAATTTTAACAAAGTATTTATAAAAGTAAATGCTGATAATCAAATTGCTATCAATTTGTATAAATCCTATGGTTTTCATGTTTATTCCAAAGCTTCTCTTTGGGAAATATGTAAAGGCACCCCTATTTTGTAGGGGTTTTTAATTTTTATAAGATAATTTCATTTTAAAACGTTTTCAACTGGTATCTGGGATGATTTTACTGTTAGTAGATTACCATCAGGCATTTTTTTAAAATATCCTCTGTCTGCTATACACTGACATCTTAGACTTTCCTTTTCATTTTCCTTTTCCTTAGCATCATACATATTCTATCCCTCCTTTTTTTTAGTTTGCCCTTAAGAGGGATGTTTAATACTTAAATACAAGTCTTTTTTTAATCCAATCTTATTTTTCTGAAAAAATAAAATTATATACATAATTATCTTTAAAATTCTCTTTAAATTTTATATAATATGAAATAGTGTTGATTTTAGAAAAGGAGAATTATGATGCCTAATATGAATTATTTGAAATATTATATAGAAACTTGGGGATGCCAGATGAATGAGGAGGATTCTGAAAAATTATCCGGTATGCTTAAAAGAATTGGTTATGAAAAGACGGAAGTAAGAGACGAAGCTAGTATTATAATTTTTAACACCTGCTGCGTTAGGGAAAATGCAGAATTAAAGGTTTATGGAAACCTAGGTGCTCTAAAGAAAGTGAAGGAAAAAAATCCGAATTTGATTATAGCTATATGCGGCTGTATGATGCAGCAGGAAGGAATGGCTCAAGACATTTTGAAGAAATTCCCTTTCGTGGACATTATTTTCGGAACTCATAACGCATACAAATTCCCAGAATACTTAAATATGGTAAAACAAGAAGGAAAGTCGATATTGGAGATTTGGGATAAAGAAGAAGGTATTGTGGAAGGCCTTCCAGTTGATAGAGAAAGTAATATTAAAGCCTTTGTAACTATAATGTACGGATGTAATAATTTCTGTACATATTGTATTGTTCCTTATGTTAGAGGAAGAGAGAGAAGCAGAAAGCCTGAAGACATCGAAGAGGAAATTGTTCAATTAGTTTCAAAAGGCTATAAGGAAATTACTCTGTTAGGTCAAAATGTAAATTCCTATGGCAAGAGTTTAGAGCCTAAAATGACCTTTGGTGATTTATTAAGAAGAATAAATAAAATAGAGGGGCTTGAACGAATAAGGTTCATGACATCTCATCCAAAGGATCTGACTGATGATGTAATTTCAGCAATTGCAGAATGTAATAAGGTTTGCGAACATATTCATTTGCCGGTACAATGTGGTTCTACAAATCTTTTGAAAAAAATGAATAGAAATTACACACGAGAACAATACATTGAGCTAATAAATAAAATAAAGAAAGCTATACCTGATGTAGCATTAACAACAGATATAATCGTGGGCTTCCCTGGGGAAACCGATGAAGATTTCCAAGGTACCTTAAGCCTTGTTAAGGAAGTAGAATATGATTCTGCATTTACTTTTATATATTCAAAGAGAAAAGGGACTCCTGCTTTTGAAATGGAAGAGCAAATAACTGATGAGACTAAGCATGTGAGATTTAATCAATTAGTGGACGCAGTAAACGAAATTTGTGCAAAAAAGAACAAAGAATATGAAGGTAAAACTGTGGAAGTTCTTGTTGAAGGCACAAGTAAGAATGATGAGAATAAATTAATGGGAAGAACCAGAACAGGAAAATTAGTAAACTTCTCAGGCAACAAGAAAAAAATAGGCGAATTGACTATGGTTAAAATAACAAAAGCTAATTCATTTTCACTTGTAGGTGAAGAAATATAAAAAGCTCTTAATAGAGCTTTTTTTACACTAGTAAGGAGGAAGAAACATGGGTTTAACTCCAATGATGCAGCAGTATATGCAGGTAAAGGAAAAATGCAAGGATTGTATCTTATTTTTTAGACTTGGTGACTTTTATGAAATGTTTTTTGAAGATGCAGAAATTGCCTCACAAGAATTAGAACTTACACTGACAGGAAAGGATTGTGGTTTAGAGAAAAGAGCTCCCATGTGCGGTGTACCTTTTCATTCCGCAAATACTTATATAGGAAGGCTAATATCTAAGGGTTATAAAGTTGCTATTGGTGAGCAGCTAGAAGATCCATCTGCTGCAAAAGGAATTGTAAAGAGAGATATTGTAAAGATAATTACACCAGGAACCTTTACTGATTCATCATTCTTAGAAGAAACTAAAAATAACTATATTATGAGTTTGTATATTAATAATAACCTAATCGGATTATGTTTCGCTGATATTTCAACAGGAGAATTTAACTGCACAGATGGCAGCTTTGATTTAGATTTAATTCTAGGTGAAATTTCTAAATTTTCACCAAAGGAAATATTAATTCAAGAGACAATTGATGATAACATGGTTTTACTTTTAAATGAGCGTATAAATGCCTCTATTTCTAAACTAAAGAACTCTGATTTCATGAAAGAAGCAAATTATAATTTAGCAAATCAATTTGTTAATTATAATAAGGACTCCTTAAGTAGCGAATTAATTTATGCAGCTAACGGTCTATTGTCCTATATAAATGAAACGCAAAAAATTTCTATGACTCATATAGATTTTATAGACTACTATTCAATCATAGATTATCTGAGCATAGATATTAATTCAAGAAGAAACCTTGAACTTACAGAAAATATAAGAGAAAAAAGTAAAAAAGGTTCTCTGCTTTGGGTGCTAGATAAGACCAGTACAGCCATGGGAGGTCGACAATTACGTAGATGGGTTGAACAGCCCTTAATTAATATTGATAAAATTAAGGCTCGTTTAGACGCTGTAGAGGAGCTATCTAGTAATTTATCGCTTCACGAAGACATTAAGGATTCCTTAAAACAAATTTATGATATAGAGAGATTGGTAGGTAAAATTTCTTCTCAATCAGTAAATGCAAAAGAACTTTTATTTTTGAAAAATTCTATTGAAAAAATTCCTTCGGTGAAAAATCTAATTAAGCAATTGGATAGCCCTCTTCTAAATAATTTATACGAGGAATTAGATGAATTACAAGATATCTTTGAAATACTTGATAATGCTATAAGTAACAGCCCTTCCTTATCCATTAAAGAAGGTAATATTATAAAGGGTGGCTACAATGATGAGGTAGATAAACTTAGAAATGCAAAAGTTCACGGTAAAGAGTGGATTGCTTCCCTTGAATCTCAAGAAAGAGATATAACAGGAATAAAATCTTTAAAGGTTAGCTACAATAAAGTGTTTGGTTACTATCTTGAAATAACTAAATCAAATTTAAGCTCTGTGCCGCAAGATAGATATATAAGAAAACAAACTCTAGCAAATTGTGAGAGATATATCACCCCCGAATTAAAGGAAATGGAAGATAAAATTCTAGGGGCTGAAGAAAAACTTATAAATCTTGAGTATGAACTTTTTGTTGATATAAGAAACAAGGTTTTAGTTCATATAGATAGAATGAAAAAGAGTGCAAAGTTACTATCAGAATTAGATTGTCTAAGTTCTCTAGCAACGGTGGCCCTTGAGAATAACTACTGTAAACCTATAATAACAGATGATGGAGTTATCTCTATAAAAAACGGAAGACACCCTGTGGTAGAAAAGGTTATTCCCAGTGGCACCTTTGTTGCTAACGATACGTATTTAGATACTACTGAAGAGCAATTAATACTTATTACTGGCCCTAACATGGCAGGTAAGTCTACATATATGAGACAAGTGGCTTTAACTGCTGTAATGGCTCAGATTGGAGGATTTGTACCTGCTGAAGAAGCTAAAATATCCATTAGTGATAAGATATTCACAAGAATAGGAGCTTCAGACGATTTAGCAGCAGGGAAGAGTACCTTTATGGTAGAGATGTGGGAAGTATCAAATATACTAAAAAACGCTACCAAAAAAAGTCTTATACTTTTGGATGAAGTAGGTAGAGGAACAAGTACCTATGATGGCCTAAGTATTGCCTGGTCTGTTATAGAATATATTTGCTCTAATAAGGATATGAAATGCAAAACGCTATTTGCAACCCATTATCATGAATTAACAAGATTAGAGGGAATTATTAGTGGATTAAAAAATTACTGTATAGCTGTTAAAAAGATAGATGAAGATATTGTTTTTTTGAGAAAGATAATACGGGGAGCAGCAGACGAATCCTATGGTATAGAGGTAGGTAAATTAGCTGGGCTTCCTGAAGAGGTTATAATCAGGGCTAAGGAAATATTGTATGAGTTAGAAAACCAAGACAATAGCGAGATAGCTATTGAGAGTATTCATAGGGAAGAAGTAGAAATTAGTTCCATCATCTCAGAAAAAATTGAAATTGTTGAAGCCAATCCAATACAAGAAGAATTAAATGACAAAAAAAGCGCAGTCTCAAAGAAAAATAAAGATTCAAAAAACATGCAGCAAATAGGTTTTGCCGATTTAGAAAAGGAAACTTTATTAAGTGATATTTCTTCTATAGATATACTATCAATGACACCTATGGAAAGTATGAATAAACTCTATGAACTTATAAAGAGAGCAAAATCTTTATAACATTTAAGGTGATAAGATGAAAAGAATAAATGTATTGAGTACAGAAACTTCAAATAAAATAGCAGCTGGTGAAGTGGTAGAGAGACCTTTTTCTGTAATAAAAGAATTGGTTGAAAACAGTATAGACGCCGAGGCTAAAAATATAATAATCGAAATAGAGGAAGGTGGTCAGAAATATATAAAAATAACAGATGATGGTACTGGTATATATCCTGAAGATATACGCAAAGCTTTTTTACCTCACGCTACAAGTAAGATAGGTAATGTGGAGGATATATACTCTTTGACCACTTTCGGTTTTAGAGGTGAAGCCTTAGCCAGTATATCTGCTGTTTCTAATACTATTCTGAAGAGCAGAACTAAGGATTTAGATTACGGTAAAGAGATCTCTATTAGTGGCGGAGTCGTTGACTATGAGAAGGATGCTGGATGTAATATTGGAACTACTGTAGAGGTATCAGACTTATTTTTTAATGTACCTGCTAGAAGGAAATTCCTTAAATCATCACAAAGGGAAGCTGCCCTGATTTCAGACATTGTAAATAGATTAGCCTTAGCAAATACAAGTGTTTCCTTTAGATTATTTAGTAATAATAAAAAGATTTTAACTACCTATAGCACTGAAAATTTACTAGATACTATCAGAAGTATTTATGGAAAATCAGTAACCGAGAACTTAATTGAATTTGAAAAGCACTCAGATATTGCATCTGTGCATGGATACATTGGTAACTCAGAAATTAGTAGAGGAAGTAGGAATAATCAAAGTGTTTTTATAAATAGAAGATATGTAAAGAACAAGCTGATTACTACGGCA